>JAFAZL010000097.1 GCA_019239815.1 Acidobacteriota bacterium | reverse complement strand
TGCGGTATCGGTGAGTTTGCCAGCGTCGTGCAGATAGAGCGTGCGCTTCTCGGTTTTGGGCGGAGGCCAAGAATCGTATTGGCGCCAGACGTTGGTGCCGGTTTCGAATACGTAGGCGGTAGGCAGTTTCGGGTCGGGGGCATCTTTCAAATGCTGCCGGAAGAAAGGCAGAAGGATTTTGCTGTTGTAGAAGTCGGAAGTCTTTGAGGCGAAGTCGACGTCGCCGAGTTTGTCACCGGGAGTTCCAGCCCAGCCGCCGTGGACCCACGGGCCGATCACGAGTTTGTCAGACGTGTTGGGACTAAGTTCTGCGACCTTGTGGAAGACGCGGCGCGGGCCGACGAGATCTTCAGCGTCGAACCACCCGCCGACGGCCATCACGGCAGCGTTCACGTTCTTGAGGTGCATCGAGATATCTCGCGCTTTCCAGAAATCGTCGTAGTTGACGTGATCGACTTGATCGTCCCAGTAGCTTTCTTTTTGATGGAGGAGTTTTTTGGAGTTCGAAAGCGGGCCCATCTGTAAATAGAACTCGTAGCCGTCGGTGGTGCCGTAGTCGTAGCGGGGGGCGCGGGTAGGGGGCGGGCCGATGGCGGTGCGTGGAGGGAAGAAGGTGTAGAAGCCGAAGTTGGCGGCGAGCATGAAGGCGCCATTGTGATAGGCGTCGTCCCCCATAAACAGGTCGGTGACCGGAGCTTGCGGCGAAGCGGCTTTGAGAGCAGGGTGCGAGTCGATCATTCCGGCGGCGGCGAAGAAGCCATCGTAGGAAATGCCCCAGATGCCGGCTTTGCCGTTGTTGTTGGGAACGTTGTGAAGAAGCCATTCGATGGTGTCGTAGGTGTCAGTGCTTTCGTCGAAATCTTTCGGGCCTTTCTTGTCTTTGTGCGGAGTGACTTCGACGAAGGTGCCTTCGGACATGTAGCGTCCGCGTACGTCCTGATCGACGAAGATGAAGCCGTCGCGAACGAAGACGGGCGAAGGGCCGAGATGCTTCGGGTAATGATCGACCCCGTAGGGTCCTACGCTGTAGGGTGTGCGGTCGATGAGGAACGGATAAGACTGTGACGTGTCTTTCGGGATGTAGACTGCCGTGAAGAGTTTGGTGCCGTCGCGCATGGGGATGCGGTATTCGTGCTTGGTGTAATGCTCGCGGATTTCGGCGGCGGTCGTGGATTCCTGTTCTTCGTCGTCGGCTGCAGAGACTGGACGCGGCGAGGGCGGTAAAAGGGAAATCGAGAGGACCAGAACGCAGCAAGCAACAAACAGTGCGCGCACGAAAGCAGGCATCGACGAGTCCTTTTGAACGAAGGATGGGAGCGGGCAACACAATACGTGCGCGGCAGTGGAAGGTCAAACGCTGGACGAGAACTGGCTAAACCAAACGGGAAAGTGCAGCACGCGAGCCTACGAATTGATGGCACCGGTCTGGTTCCCGTGTTAATCAGGTGTTTAGCTTGCCTGCCGGACGATCTGTCATCCGCATGAGCAGGAGGTTTTGGCAATGAAATGGAAGACGCCCGTTCGAGTTCTCGATGGCGTATTGCTGGTCGCCGCCGCAATGGTGGCGTTAGTAACAGTGAGCTACGGTTCGACCGAGAACGCCAGCGCTTCGCAATATCATCTTGTCAAAAAGGTTTTGCTTGGAGGCGACGCTGGATGGGACTACTTCACCGTTGATCCAGCGACGCATCGCATCTTTATTGGTCGTGGAAGCTACGTCATGGTGCTTGACGAGGATGGAAAGAACGTTGGCAAAGTAGAGGTAGGAAAAGACAACGAAGCACACGCCGTGGCCTTTGCGCCGGACTTGCACCGGGCGTTCACCAGCAATGGCGGGGGCAGTTCGGTGACGATCTTCGACCCTGAGACGTACAAGGTCGTTGGCGAAGTGAAAATCCCGGAACGCGATACCGACGATATCCTCTACGAGCCTGTCACGAAGCGTGTGTTCACGTTCAACGGCGGTAAGGGGCGGGACGCGACTGCGATTGACGCGATAAACGGCACCGTGGTCGGGAGTATTCCACTCGGCGGCAAGCCGGAAACCGCGCAGGCCGACGGCCAGGGCCACATTTATGTGAACATCGAGGACAAGAGTGAGTTGAAAGAAATCGACGCGGCCACATTAAAGGTTACGAATACCTGGCCGCTCGCGCCGTGCAAGAATCCGTCGGGGATGGCAATTGACTCTGCGCATTCACTGTTGGTCATCGGTTGCCACAATGGCTTGATGGAGTTTTGGGACTACGGAAAAAACAAAGTGGCGGGAACGGTGCCCATCGGGCAAGGAGTGGATGCCAACCGCTTCGACCCCGGGAAGGGGCTGGCGTTTGCATCGTGCGGAGCGGGAGACGGAACGATCACGGTCGCGCACCGAGATTCGGCGGAGAAGTTCAGCGTGGTGCAAACGATCACGACTATGAAGGGAGCGCGCACCATGGCTCTCGACACGAGCAACCACAAAATTTATACGGTTAGCGCAGAATTCGGACCGCCACCCGCGGCGACAGCGGAGAGTCCCCATCCGTGGCCAACCATTAAGTCTGAGACGTTTACCCTGATGATTTTTAGTCAGTGAGCCGGGCGTCAGCCTGGATAGAGATTGGTTGGTGGAACGGACGATCTAACTGGCACCGAGGTCCGTCAGCATCGAGGCAACGGATGCAATGGTGGTTGAGGTTTAAGGCCCGCCATCCATCCTCGCATTGCCCCTCTGGACGAACAGAGATCCTAGCGGTCCGCCATGTTATGCCTTTCGTTCAGGGATTGAACGCCGTGGTCGAAGAATTCCTGCATACAACCTTCTGCTGGTGCATCTCAGTCTCTGAATTCCCCGGGGACTTTGAATCGGAAATGGAGTGATCCAATGGCTAGCGCACAAACCGTGAGAGTCGAGCAGGAGAGTTATGAGATGCCGCCGAAGGAAGGGATCAGCATCGCGAACTTTATCACCGTGGCCGATATCGAACGATCCCTTGGCTACTACGAAAAGGTATTTGGCGCTCGAATTCTGAGTCGGCCCGATGGCCAGGGCTCGCCAGGGTATCTGCGGCTGGCGAATATCTGGATGATTATCAACGTTGGAGGCGGGCCGACGCCGGACAAGCCGACGGTGACGCTAAGCGTGCCCGATCCGAATCACATCAATAGTTTTATGAATTTCCGGGTTGCGGATATCCAGGCCTGCTACAAAGAGTGGAAGAACCGGGGCGCCGAGTTCATTACGGAGCCGATTGAGAAGTACGGCGAGACGCGGTGCTACATCCGCGATCCGGACGGTTACATCATCGAGGTAGGACAGAGCAAAGACGGCGTTAAGTACGGATGAGGGTCTGCCCGGAAGGCAGCACCGACCGAAAGACGCCGCGACGGGCGTTGGTTGTGATTGATCGAGGCGCTTAGCGCTTGTTCGCAGCCGCGGTGGTGGTTTGGCTTTTTGCTTGGTCGTTGAGTTTGAGGATCAGGACTTGGCCGTCCGAGTGAAATTCGCCACCTGTCGCGGTTTTGGCGGTTTTGAGTGGGTTCTCGGGCGTGTAGTGCTCAACCTCGGAGACGAGCCCGGTTGAGGTGAGCGTCTTTTCCACGTAGTTGCGCTCGAGGTCGATGTCGGGATCGATCTTGTGAGTGATGCCGTTGTTGCGCTGGTCGCGTTCGAATCCGATGTCGTGGGTGGCGGCGCCGACCCAGGCCATCTGGCCGTTGATTTCGAAAGGTGCTTTCCAGACGCGCAGGTGATTGCGCGACGCGACGACTTGGATGGGTTCGGCGTGAGCCCAGCCGTAATCCTGCGGACGGCCGAAGAGGTAGAGCTGGCTCATCGGCATCGTCAAGTACGATTCTTTCGACATGCTCTCCACGAAACCGTGAAGGAATGTGGCTTTTACGTCGGCGTCGACGTGAACCCAGCCCGCGGTCTGGAAGACATTTTTCATCTGGTCTTCGTTGCCGATGATTATGAAATTGACCATGTCACCTGGGTCGCCGGCTTTGTCGCCGATGCGGCGAGGGATTTTTGCGAAGAGTGCGGGATCGATGCCAGGCATA
>JAFAZL010000958.1 GCA_019239815.1 Acidobacteriota bacterium | reverse complement strand
TAGCCCGAAATCGTGGCGAGTGCATTTTTGAATTCATGCGCGATGCCTGCGGATAACTCGCCGAGTGCAGCAAAATTCTTCTTTAACTCGATCTGTTCCTGCAGTGCCGCAAGCTCGGTGAGATCGCTGAGCAAGCAAATCGCCCCGCTGATTTTCTCGTCACCGCGCCGCACCGGCGAAATCGTCACGCCAAGACGGCGCGTTTCACCGGCTGGCGTCTTGTGATCGACCTGTTCGCGGCGAAAGATTTTGCCTTCCGACAGGCAGTGGCTGACGAGTTGAGTCAGCTCTGAAGATTCGCCGAGCACTTCGCTGTAACGTCGATAACTTAGCCCGCGAACACCGAGAACCTGTTCGGCCGCAGGATTTGAGCTGGCGATGATTCCTTGCGCGTTCACCATCAGCAGCCCGGCGGGCATGTTCCGCGTAACTTCTTCGCTCAGCCGCTCGGTATGTTCGGCGCGCTCTTTCTCGACGCGGTGCAAACGTTCAAGTTCTTTTTCCTGCTCGCGGAGCTTACGAATCACGCCCTGCATCGACGCGGTCATGAACGCCGCGGAATTTTCGACACCCGGCGACGGGTCAACGCGTTCGCTTTGAACTTCGCGGGAACCTTTAAAGACACGTCGCACGATCGCAAAGATCAGCCAGGCGATCGCGGCGAGCAGCAACGTCAGGCCAAGTGCCAGCATATGCGGACTCGGCATCGCGCTGGTTCGCTGCCACATCAGAAACGCGAAGTGCAGCGCAGGACTCAAAGGAAAAGTCCTCCGGGGAAGTAACGCAAAACAACCGGTCCGAGAAAAACGATCAGCAACGCCGCGGCGCCGAGAAACGTTCCGAGAGGGAGTTGATACTGGCTGGCGATCGCCCAGCGCAGGTCGCGCACCGAGCCGAGATTGCGCCGGCTGGCGCGCTCGGCGAGGGCCAACTGCCAACCTGAAGCATACAGTGCGAGGATCACCGCGCCGCCGACAATGCTGCCCAACAGCGTGCCGAAGAGAATCGTGAAAAACGTGCCGCGCAGTCCGAGAAAGGCGCCAACCATGGCCATCATTTTCACGTCGCCCATGCCCATACCTTCGCGGCCTCGCCACAGTTTGTAGAGTGCGGCGATGCCCCAAAGCAGCAGGCTCCCGAAAGCGGCTCCCAGCAAACCATCGATGAGCCCAACCAAGTACAAAGACGGCGCTTTGTGAAACCATGAGACGCTAGCGAAGAAAATGAATCCGGCATCGGGGGGCGGCACGAACGCTGAGAAGAATAGCCCAAGGGCGAAGCCGGGCCAGTTCACGAGATCGGGCAGAAGCCGAACACGAAAATCGGTGACTGTCAGGACGACGATCAGGCAAGAGAACGCGATCCATTTCACCGTTGCCTGGCCAATGCCATATTCCAGATAGCACAGCACGAACAGACAGCCTGTGGTGAACTCCACCAGCGGATACATCGCGGAAATGGGGTACCCGCATGAACGGCATTTGCCGCGCAGCCAGAGCCAGGCGAAGATGGGAACGTTGTCGTAAGACTTGATCGGGTTCTCGCACTGGGGGCAACGCGAACCAGGGGACACGATGGACAAACCCTCTGGAATCCGCGTGATGCAGACGTTCAGAAAGCTGCCTAAGACAATGCCGAAGATGAAAAAGAGGGCAACGACCACAGATTGACTGTGACACATGCGGTGGAGAGGCTCAACGAAGGCGGGTGGAGTCGTGTCGGATACTTAACAGGTAACGGGTAGGTAGCGCGGCGCTTTTCTCGCAAGTCGCCTGGCGCTCGGCGGGGACTCGGCCTAGGGCTTTACTCCCGCATCGCCGCCGACATCTCTAGTCTTGGGTGCGTTGATTCGTTGTTGGTCGTCTATCCCAAAGAGCAAATAGTTGTTGAACTCGTGTCGGCGGTGAATTCGTCTCCCAAGCCACGCGAAATGGACCTCGGCGCTTTCCGGCAGCCAGAGAGTCGTGTTCGCTTGCCGAAAATTGACGGGTCCATACTCGATGACGGTGTGATCTGCCAGCAGACGAATTTGCGGAACCGGGGCAACGAGACTCGATTCCAACCGGATGATGTCGTAACTCTCAGCAGAGATCCACGCTCGTCCTTTGAGACGTACCTGATAGTTTGGTCCATTCATTCCAAACTGGTAGGACTTGATCCCATTGGTTTTGTCGGGTTGTTGTCGAAAGTGAATCTGCCAGGCCAGCCCGCGACTGGTCCGCGCCAACCCTTCGCACACCATGTCGTAGTTCGTGGCGTAGTAAG
>JAFAZL010000865.1 GCA_019239815.1 Acidobacteriota bacterium | reverse complement strand
ACTCTTTCTCGAATTCCGCGTCCGACTGGCTCGTAAACCAATCGATTGCCGCGACCATGCCGACGATTTGCTCCTTCGCAACCTTCATTCCGCGCCCGACGGCATCGTCGTTTGGGGAATTGTTCTTTGTGGCCGCAGCTATGAGCTCCGATTTCCCTAGCAGCAGTCCAGCGTTCTGCGGTCCGCGCATGCCCTTGCCGCCCGAAAACGCGACGAGATCGAATCCCATCTGCGTGTAGTTCCACAAATTTGAAATCGGCGGAACGTCGGCGGCCGCATCGTTCAAGCACGGCACGTTATGCGCGTGTGCGATGCGAACCCAATCCTGGCGGCTGATTTGTCCGCCGTCTGCGGCGTTGTAGAAAAAACACATCACCGTGTTCGGAGTAAACGCCGCTTCGTATTGCTCAATCGTCTCGACCTCGACGAAGCGAATGCCGCAGTTGCGCATCGCGTGATCGTAGTCATAGCGGTGAGCCTTCTGCGTAATCACTTCGTTTTTGAGGCCGGTTATATCCGTGGGCATCAAGTGGCCGGCCGTCGGCCCATTTGCCACGGTCATGCACGCCGCCGTACCGAGAGTAACTGCGGACGCCGCACCCGCTGTGACCATCGCGGCTTCGCAACGCAGTTTCTGCGCGAGATACGTCCCCGCATTTCGCTGTAATTCCTCGAGAAACACCGGATGCTTCGCGGCTTCGGCGACGGCCGCCTGCACGGAGGGCGGCATGAGCGATCCAGTGAGATAGGTGTAGGTCCCTGCAGCGTTGATGCGCTTCGTCACGCCGAGCTTGTCGTAGTAGTCGACCGGCGAAGTCCCCGTGGGTATCGTTGCAGGAGCTTGCGCGATAGCAGTTGGTTCCAATGGCAGTGCGTGACTCACAGCCAGCCCGCCGAGGGCGAGATTGATACGTTGAAAAAAACTCCGTCTCGAACTTTTGCCGGAAATGCTCACAAAGTGCTCCTTGGGCGGTCTGGCCGTAACCGCTACTAAACGGTTTTAACACTGCGAATTCTGCCACGCATCATACACCCGAGAAACATTTGTAGCTCGTCGCTGCGCATGCTTTCACTACGTGAAATTCCGCCAGGGAGAGTGGCTATGCCCGCCGACCGAAATTCGCGCTGAAGTGGTTTGCTCCAGACACGCTTTCTGCCTTGTGCTATAAGACCACTTTGCCAAGCCTGAATTGACGGCAAGGGACGAGGTGTGCTCCATGGGCGCGTTCATGAATTCGTCGGCAGCCATGCTTGCCATGGTGATTCCCAGCGATGTGATTTGGTCCTATACGGTTTTCGCGCTCGTTTGCGTGGCCGGCGTGGCTACGCTTTTCCTCCGCGGTGATTGGCAAACGGCGCGCGGAATCGACAAGTTGATCCTCTTCGGCCCGATTTTTTACGCCGCCCCGCTCGGCGGATTCGGAACGGAACATTTCACGCAGGCCGCGGGTATCGCATCGATCGTTCCGAAATTCATTCCCTGGCATATGTTCTGGGCGCTCTTCATCGGTGCGTGCTTCATCGCCGCGTCGTTCAGCCTGGTCACGCGCATTCAGGCGCGGCTCGCGGCAACTTTGGTGGGACTGACGTTTTTTCTCTTCGTCATGCTCATGGATGCTCCCGGTTGGGCTCTCCATCCCGGCAATCGTTTTTTCGCAATCCTCACGCTACGCGAATTGTCCTTCAGTGGCGGCGCGCTGGCCTACGCTGCGTTTCTCGCGGAGCAGGAGGGTGGCGACGGCTCGCACATCTTGGCCACAATTGCGCGCTACTTCGTCGGTGTTCCAATTCTCTTCTACAGCTTCCAGCAATTTATGCACGGCGACCACGTACCCGGCGTTCCACTGGAGCCGCTCACTCCGACCTACATTTGGGGCCACGCGATCTGGGGCTACGTCGCGGCGATCGGTTACCTGTTCGCTGGAATTTTGCTATTGGTCGGAAAGAAGACGCGCCCAGCCGCGACGTTGGCCGCTTTGACCGTGCTGCTGATCGAGTTGGTCGTGTATCTCCCGATCGCCGTCGTTCAGCGGGCGAGCCTCGATCTCGGATTCAACTACATGGCGGACACGCTGATGTTCTGCGGTGCAGTGTTCCTGCTCGCCGGAGCGATGCCGCGCGAAGAGGCGCCGCACGCGCAGCTCACTACCGCGCCGGATGTGGCTTGACGCCGGTCCACGTCCAGCCGCGAATTTTCCACTCACCCGCCTCGCGATTCAGTACCACCGTGATCTGCCCCTCTTCCTTGAGCGGCCTGCCGTGCTCCTTGTACAGGTAGACTGTCGGCATAACAACGTAAGCGGCATCGGCGACCTCTTCGACGCGAGTCGGCTTGCCGTAGGTGACTTTGCCATCGGTCACGCCGGTAGCTTGTGCATGTTTGTCGTAGGCATCGGCCCACTCGTGGGCCGCATTCGGGCCGGACCAAAGATGTGGCGCAAACTCATCGACGATCGTGATCGGCCCGGTCGCATACGCGGCAAACGCTGACTCAATGTTGCCCGAGTTAAAGCCGTCGATAAATTGGTGAATAGGCGCGGAAGGATCGTCTCCCGTGGCGGGGATAACAGCGGGCGCGGAGAGCACGACAGCGAGTACGGCGACGATTGCATGTTTCATGCTTTCTTCCTTGGTGGAGAGTCCGTCGGTTGCCGAGAGCCTGGCACGCCGAGTTCGGAGTTGTCAATTCGATTGCTGAAGAGGAAATCGGTTCCGACGCTGCCCGTTGTTTCGCACGGCACTGAGTTAGGATTGCTTCACGACTGTGAACACTTCTTCGTCGCTCGCGCGATCGACGTTCAAATCACTCGCGATAAATTTCACTCCAATTGAGTTTAGATCGCCGTGGCCGTAGAGATCGCCAGCGAGGTTCGCGAAGTCGCGGCGTCCGGCACACAGCTTGCAGCTCCGTCCAAAGAACCGCGCATTCTCGAACTGGATGGAATCCGCGGTGTCGCCGTCCTCGCGGTCGTTTTGTTCCACTACACGATCATTGGGCCGGGCGCGTCGTTTAACACCACGTTGTACTGGGGCCGCGCGGCGTTTCGCCTGGGATGGAGCGGCGTCGATCTCTTCTTCGTTCTTTCCGGATTCCTGATCGGCGGCATCCTTCTCGACGCTCGAAATTCGCCGCGCTACTTCAGTACCTTCTACGCACGGCGCGGATATCGCATTTTGCCGCTCTATTTTCTATGGCTGGCG
>JAFAZL010000849.1 GCA_019239815.1 Acidobacteriota bacterium | reverse complement strand
GGACAAATCGATTCACTGGGTGCGCGTGCATCGCCTCGCGGAGTATGTGTATTTCAACCACAGCATTCACGTGGCGAAGGGCGTAGGCTGTTCCACGTGCCACGGAACTGTTGACCAAATGCCGCTGATCTTCCAGGCATCACCCTTGAACATGGGCTGGTGCATCGATTGCCACCGCAATCCGGAGGCGGTGCTGCGGCCACTCGATCAGGTGTACAACATGGAGTGGAAAGCGCCGGCGAATCAGGCGGAAATCGGGGCGCAGTTCGCACGCGAGCGCAAGATTCGCTCGACGGCGGATCTGACGAGTTGCTCGACGTGTCACCGATAGCGCGAACGTAAGCGCGGCGGAACTCGTAGTCTTTTGCAGTTTGGGTGGGTAACAAGCAAGCGCAGGAAATTTTTCGTTAGTCAATGGCGTTTCACGACGGACGGTAATGAGCGACGAAGAACGCAAATATTTCGCGATGCACCCGAGCGGTGGCGCTTCTCACGGTAAGGAAGAGGAAGCCGAGCAGGAGCTGACGCCGATTGATCGGCCGCTGGATCTGGCGACCGTGCGCGCCAAGCTGGGCGCAAAAACCGGCAAGCAGTACTGGCGCACTCTTGACGAACTCGCAGACGATCCGCATTTCGACGAGCTAATGCACCGCGAATTCCCGCGCCACGCTTCGGAGTGGGATGAATCCGTTGATCGACGCAACTTTTTGAAGCTGATGGGAGCTTCATTGGCGTTCGCCGGGCTAGCTGGTTGTAAGTCAAACGAGCAAGAAACGATCATCCCGTACGTGAAGCAGCCGGACGGCATGGTCTTGGGCAAGCCGTTTTATTTTGCGACGGCGGTGCCGACCGGCGCTGATGCCATCGGCGTGCTGGTCGAGAGCCACGAAGGCCGGCCGACGAACCTTGCGGGGAATCCGGATCATCCGTCGAGCCTCGGCGGCATCGATGCGATCACGCAGGCTTCGATTTTGAACTTGTACGATCCCGATCGCGCAAAGACCGCGTCGTTTGCCGGGTCGCTGCGCACCTGGTCTGAATTTTCGCAGGCGGCTCAGGCCGCCGCAGCCGATATGAAGGCCGCCAACGGCGCAGGCTTCCACATCCTAACCGGTACGATTAGTTCGCCGACGCTCGCCGAGCAGCTACAAGGACTTCTCAAGCTATATCCCCAAGCGAAGTGGCATCAGTGGGAGTCAGGAATTAGCGACGGCGCTCGCGAAGGCGGCAAACTGGCGTTCGGCCGTTACGTCAACACTGTCTATCGCCCCGAGCGCGCCGAAGTAATCCTGGCGCTCGATTCTGATTTTCTCGCCAGCGGTCCTGGGCACGTCCGCTACATGAAACAGTTCTACCGCCGGCGCAAGCTCGATACCGATCCGGGCGTGGAGCGCGTGGGCGGGGAGATGAACCGGCTGTATGTGGTCGAGCCGACGCCGACGGTTACCGGCTCAAGCGCGGATCACCGGTTCCCGCTGCGCGCATCGCAGATTGATACGTTCGCCCGCGCGTTGGCGGCCAAGCTTGGAATCGGCGGCGGCGAAGGTGCAACAAAGCTGTCGCCCGCGGCTGAGAAGTGGCTCGAAGGGGTCGCCAGGAATTTACAGGGACATCGCGGGAGCTCCCTGGTGATTGCCGGCGAGCAGCAATCGCCGGAAGTGCACTCAATCGTGCACGCCATAAACGCGGCGTTGAGTAATGTCGGCAACACGCTGTATTACACCGAGCCGGTGGAAGCGAATCCGGTGAGCTACATCGAATCAATGCGCGAACTCTGCGCCGACATGGATGCGGGTAAGGTTGATACGCTCCTCATGATCAGCGTCAATCCGGTCTACGACGCGCCGCACGATTTCGATTTCGTGGGCAAACTGCGCAAGGTTCGCAATACGATCCAGTTGAGCACGCACTTCGATGAAACCGCGCAATACGTAAAGTGGCACGTCGGCGAATCGCATTATTTGGAAAGCTGGGGCGATGCGCGCGCCTTTGACGGCACAGTCAGCGTGATTCAGCCCCTGATTGCGCCTCTCTATTACACGCGGTCGGCGCACGAGGTGATCGCGGCGTTTAGCGACAAGCCAGGAATTTCGGCATACGACGCCGTGCGCGACCGTCTGAAGGCATCAAATTCGGGCGTCGATTTCGAAAAATTCTGGCGCAAGACGTTGAACGACGGTGTTGTGGCCAACTCGGCGTATTCCCCAATCAGCGTAAGTGCCAAAGTAAATCTTTCAAGTTTGTCGCAGCCGAAAGCGTCGGCGGGCGAAGAGCTCGAGTTTATTTTCCGCCCCGATCCGAGCATCTACGACGGTCGCTACGCCAATAACGGCTGGTTGCAGGAATTGCCCAAGCCGGTCACGAAATTGACTTGGGACAACGCGGCGATGGTCAGCCCGAAGACCTCGGAAAGCATGGGACTGACGCACCGGGTTGCGGCGCGCGGCGGCGAGCACGGCCAGATTTCTTCGCCGCTGATCGATATCGCGCTGTCGAACAGCAAGGTCACTGCGGCATCGTGGACGCTGCCCGGCCAGGCCGACGGCGTCGTCGTTCTTCCTCTCGGCTACGGCAGAAAATTTGCCGGCTATTCCGGCACGAACAAGGGATTCAACGCCAACGTCGTGCGCGTCTCGACCGCAATGTGGGTTGCGGGCGGCGGCAAGATCACCAAAACCGGTGACGAGTATCCGCTGGCCTGCACGCAATATCATTTCAACATGGAAGGGCGAAAGATCCTGAGTGCGGGCACGCTCGAGGAGTACAAGAAAAATCCTGCGTTCGCGCACGAGGGCGACGAGACGCCGCCAAAGGAAGATTCGCTTTACAAAGAATTCGCGTACCCCGGCTATGCCTGGGGCATGGCCATCGACCTCAAGAACTGCAACGGCTGCAACGCCTGCGTCGTTGCCTGCGGCGCGGAAAATAACATCGCCATCGTCGGCAAAGACCAGGTCATGCGTGGCCGCGAGATGCACTGGATCCGCGTCGACCGGTATTACACGGCGAAGACGAGCACGAACGATCCAACTACCAACGAAGACGATGCGCTCGCGAATCCCGAGACCTACTTCCAACCCGTCCCTTGCCAGCAATGCGAAAACGCGCCTTGCGAACAGGTTTGCCCGGTGGGCGCCACCGTTCACAGTTCCGAAGGCCTGAACGACATGGTCTACAATCGCTGCGTCGGCACGCGGTATTGCTCCAACAACTGCCCCTACAAAGTTCGGCGCTTCAATTTCCTGCGCTTCCAGGATTGGGAGACGCCTTCGCTCAAACTGTTACGCAATCCCGAAGTCACTGTCCGCAGCCGCGGAGTCATGGAAAAGTGCACCTACTGCGTGCAGCGCATCAACAACGCGCGCATTGAGGCGGAAAAACAGAATCGCCCGATCGCCGACGGGGAAATCGTAACCGCGTGCGAAGCGGCATGCCCGTCCGAAGCCATCGTGTTCGGCAATGCCAACGACCCGAACAGTCGCGTAGCCAAGCTGAAGGCGGAGCAGCGCAACTACACGATACTCGGTGAGCTGAACTCGCGGCCCCGCACCACCTATCTGGCCGCGGTGCGCAATCCGAATCCGGAGATGGAAAAGGCATGAGCGCCACCCAGCCTCCCGTGAATTCGCCTCACATCCGCCGGCTGGCGCCGGTGCTCGAGCCGGGGCACAACTACGCGACTGTCACCGACAAGATCGCATCGATCGTTCTCACCCGGCCGGTATCGCTGGGTTGGCTCGCAGGCTTCGGCCTCGCGTTTTCGATCGTGATGGTGCTCAACGTCGCTGTCGCCTGGCTCATCACCAAGGGCGTCGGTATCTGGGCCATCAACATTCCGATCGGCTGGGGATTCGCGATCGTCAACTTCGTCTGGTGGATCGGTATCGGTCACGCCGGCACGCTGATTTCGGCGATTCTTTTCCTCTTGAATCAGAAGTGGCGCACTTCCATCAATCGTTTCGCCGAAGCGATGACGCTGTTCGCAGTTGCTTGCGCGGGCTTGTTCCCGCTGATCCACACTGGCCGTCCGTGGATGGCGTATTACATGTTCCCGTACCCGAGCACGATGCAGATCTGGCCGCAGTTCC
The DNA here is from genome assembly GCA_019239815.1 of Acidobacteriota bacterium. The sequence goes on along the minus strand of JAFAZL010000849.1, from coordinate 392 downwards.
GCAGCCCGCTCATCTGGGATGTGTTCGCGGTTTCCACGTACGGTACGGTTTCGGCGCTATTCTGGTTTGTCGGCTTGATTCCCGATTTGGCGACCCTGCGCGATCATGCGATTGGCAAGCCCAAGCAGATCATCTACGGCATGCTCGCGCTCGGCTGGCGCGGTTCAGCGCGTCACTGGCACCGCTACCAGTCGGCGTACCTCCTGCTGGCTGGCCTCGCGACGCCGCTGGTGCTCTCCGTGCACACCGTCGTGAGCTTCGACTTCGCAGTGGCCATCGTTCCCGGGTGGCACACGACGATCTTCCCGCCGTACTTCGTCGCCGGCGCCGTCTTCTCGGGATTCGCCATGGTCGTGACCCTGATCGTCCCCGCGCGCCGCGCGTTCGGGCTC
>JAFAZL010000767.1 GCA_019239815.1 Acidobacteriota bacterium | reverse complement strand
TTTGTCTGGGGCTACCTCTACACGGGATTTATGTCGCTGGGGCAGAGCTACTTGTCACTGAAGTTCGACGTGAACGCTCCGGAGATGCGGCCGGCTGCCTCTGGCGCTCCGGGGTTTTAGTTTACAATTTTACCTTCTAATAACTTATCATGGGAGTTGTGATAGCGGTTGCTTTGTGGGTCGCGGTTTTAACCGCGACAGTGGCTGATCTGAGCAGAGCGGGCTTCAGCCCCTGAAGGTCAACATGAGCCGCATCGTGCGCAGGGTTCACCAAGCTGGCGTCTACTTTGTAACCACTCATACCTGGCAGCGCCGAGAACTTTTTCGCCGGGAGGCTGTGGCTAATATCGTGATTCAACAGTTGGTGGACTGCCGGGATCGCGGATTTTGTAAACTCCATGAGTTTGTACTGATGCCGGACCATTTGCATGTTTTGCTCACACCCGGAGAAACAACAAGCTTGGAAAAAGCCGTGCAAATGATTAAGGGCGGATCTTCTCGAAGGATCGGTCAGGAACTGCATTTCCAGTGGCCGGTATGGCAGCCGGGATTTCATGATCGGTGGATCCGGGATAGTAGAGAATATTTCGGGTGCCGGGACTATATTTGGGCGAATCCGGTTAAGGCTCGTTTGGTGGAAAAGCCAGCTGTCTTTCAGTGGAGTTCGGCGAACGGGACGTTTCGGTTGGATCCGACCAAATTCGAGGAACTTCAGGGGCTGAAGCCCCTGACTCCGGCTAGCGTTAATATCGCGGTTGAAACCGCGACCCACAAACCATCTCCTGCCACGCCCCTCGGCAAGAACTGACGGGCAACTCGCGAGAAACAAAAAGAGCTTCGGGATTTGGGGAGGGGTGTCCTACAAATCCCGAAGCTCACGTGACGCAACGGCGCTGTACTAGCGAGCCGTGACGCCCGAGTCCGGAGTGTACGCGCCAGTCCGCAGGGTCGGCTGCAGGTAGCGCTCGCGTCGACGGGTCGCTGCCACGACGTAGACGACGATCAATCCGGTCCCACTCATTAAAATCGCTGCCATCAGCGCACCCAGGAGGGCCTGTCGTGCGCCTTCCTCCTGGGGTGTTGCGCCGGGGGTGAAGAGCGCGACCGTGGCGAACGACTCTCCCGTCGTTGCGACGTCCGCGCCTTCATCAGTGCCACTCGCGATGACTGCCTCCGCCGCCTTGGGTTGCGACTGGGTGGCCTTGACCTGGCTCTGTTGTGCCTGCTGCTGAGCTGTGACCGGGCCCGCGAGCATGGCAACTCCCAATCCAATCGCGACCACAGGAACCCAAAGGATGTTTTGCAGTTTCACGGCGACTACCCCCTACGATTTTGTTTTCAACGACGCATTAGAGGATTGCAACGGGTGTGCCAGAGTTTCGAAACGGGAATGGCGAAACCCGCCTCTATTAAATCACTTACATTCAGCAACTTACGAAATCGGTGTTTAGACGGGCGGTCGGGAGGCGAGCGGAAAGACTAACCGCCAAGATAGGCTTCTATCCGAGTGGATAGCCCTGCATTTTGGGCGGCACGAGATGCGCTTGCTAGGTGGTTTATTCGAACTCGAAGAGGACGATTTCGGGCTGGGTGCCGACACGGAGGGGAGGTCCCCAGGTGCCTGCGCCGCTGGAGGTATAGACCAGCAGGTTGCCGATGCGATTGAGGCCGTAGACGAACTGGCGGTAGATCCGCGTGGCGACCCAGGTGTAGGGGATCATCTGGCCGAGGTGGGTATGGCCAGAAACCTGGAGGCCGATCCCAGCGGCTTCAGCGACCGCGACGTGATCAGGAGCATGGGTGAGCAGGACGCTGGCGCGGTCGCGGTCGATGCCGATCTTGTCGAGGACGGAGCCAAAGTGCTGGGCATGAGTGGCATGTCTATACGGCACGCCGACGATTTGCAGGCCGTCGATTTCGGCCTTCTCGTTCTCAAGGACGCGGAGGCCTGTGGCGCGCACGGCTTCGAGGTATTGTTCGGGGTAGCGGAACTCTTCGTGGTTCCCTTCCACAAAAAAGGTACCGAATTGCGGCTGGAGCTTCTTGAGGGGCGACGCGGCATGCTTGGCGTCAACCGCCGTGCCATCGTACATATCGCCGGCAATCCAGACGATGTCGGG
>JAFAZL010000596.1 GCA_019239815.1 Acidobacteriota bacterium | reverse complement strand
CGCTCGCCTTCAAATTTTTCGTATGCCATACGCCCTCCCTGCGAACGAGTCCGCGTGCCGCCAGAAAGCTAAAAGTGATTCGCCAGGCGAATGCCAACGACCGAAAGGAACAATCCAATCACAACGCTGGCAGCGACGTAACCCGTCGCGGGAAGCCATTCGCCACCTTCCAGCATCTTCGCCGTCTCCCAGCCGAAGCTTGAAAACGTGGTGTAGCCGCCGAAAAATCCCACGGTAATCGCGATGCGCCAGTCTGCCGGCACCATCATCCGATTCAACGTTATTTGTCCCACCAAGCCGAGAAGAAAACACCCCGTGAGATTGATCAGCAGCGTGCCCCAGGGGAACGTGCTCCCCGTTTGCACTTGCGTGAATACCTGAATGCCATAGCGCAACAAAGTTCCGACGGCCCCGAACATCGCAATCAGTAAGAAGCGCAACGTTTCTCCGATCCTTGCTCGCGCCTCAGTGTGGTGCCGCTGCAGAGCGCGCTGCAAACAAAAAAACTCCTGGAGCCATTTGGCTGCCAGGAGTCATCAGTCCTCGAATCGCGGGACGGTTAGGGGCGAACTCCATCGCCTCAGTTTTCAATGCGATCAGTCTACCTGCGACCCGGAGCATCGACAAGCGCAGCGTGGCTTGGTGATGCGACGATCACAACAGCTGCGGTTCGGCAGACTTGGCGCGATTGTGTAGGGGCGCAGCATGCTGCGCCCCAGGTCCGCACGATGTCCACCTTCACTACGATCAGTTTTTGCTTCGGTCTGTTTAAAAATGAAACCGATACCTCACCTGCACAAACATCTCGCGCGGGTTCAGGTAATGCGTTCCACCGAACGTAAAGCTGTTATCCAGCAACACGCGGCGATTCGCAACGTTGACCCCGTTCAGGCTCACCGAAAATCGTTCGCCGAACGATTTGCTCAACGTCATGTCAAACGTCGTGTGCCCCGGCAGATGCTGATTCGGATCCGGTGGCGAATTTCCGTTCGTAAATCCCGACGCGTAGTAAACGTCGGTGGAAACAAACGATCGCCAAGGCAGCGTCCACTGTCCGCCGATATGCAGCGTATTCCGCTGATCGTGGTCGAGGAGCCCGAATCCGTCGCCGAACGAAAAATCCGTCAGCCCGCCGTTGATGTCGCCGAATCCGAGCGCGAGCTGATTCGAGTACGTCAGATAGATCTGCCCGCGATTGTGAATGCGCGGCGAACGCAACGTCAGCTCCCATCCGTTGATGCGCGCGCCCTGAATCGTGATCGGGAAGAACACGTCAGAGTTGTTCAGATTGTTGTGGTCGAAGAAATTCTTTGCCCGCGTCAGGAAGTTGTCGGCGTCGATCGTCCACCCAAACAGCGGAATCGTCACGCCGAATTGGTGCTCCTCATCGCGCTCGCCATGCAGCGGGATGAAGCCAAGGTTCTGTAGCGTCACGAAATCGATGAGCGGCCCTGTGACCGTGTCCAGAGGCGGCGCCTGGTAGAAATGGCCGTAAAATCCGCGGAACACCCAGTTCAGGTTGGGGATTCGCACGGACGCACCGACGCGTGGATCGGTCGCATTCTCGACCACTCCGCCAGAAAAGTGTGTTTGCCGAAGCCCCGCGTTCAGAGTCAGCCATGAAGTTGCGCGAAGCTGATCCTCGGCGTACACGCTGACGAGGCTCCCGTCCGGATTCGTCTTCACCGGCGGATTCAAACTCGGCTCGCTCCCGTCGTTGAAGATCAACCCAAAGGTTTGCGAGTCCTGCTGCGCGAATCCATAGAATCCGCCGCGCAGGTTATTGCGATCTTTTACCCAAGCGATCGTCGCCTGCCCGCCTTCGTAATTCGACGAACGGTCTTGAGTCGTCGAACTCGGAATGTCGAGCGGACTGCTCTGATAGTTCGCGCTGTTGTGATGGAAAAACGGCGAGACGGTAAGCAGCAATCCCGGATTTATTGTTCGCACCCACGAAAACGTTGCGAAGGAATCGTTCTCGACGTTCGCATCTTTCAGGAACGTGCCCACCGTATTGGGATCGCTGGGATCGAACGGCACCTGATAGTAGTCGCGCCGCACTTGCGCCACCACGCGCAGTTGATCGTTCGCGTCCACGTTGTACATCAGCGAAGTGAATCCACCGAATCCGTTTGCCGCGTCGTGAATCACGGCTGACGTTGGCGTCTGCAATCCGAGATTCGTCCGGTTGCCATTCACGCTGGCGTAGTAGGCAAACTTGCTCGTATGCCCGCCGAAGTTGAACTGATCGTCGGTCTGATAGAAATTGCCCGCGCTCAGAACCAACTCGGCGTCGTTGTTCATCTCGAAGCCCGTCCGAGGCGCCACGTTGAAAATGCCGTACGTGCGGTCGCCATAGTCGGCCGAATAGCTGCCGCGCTGCGCTTCGAGCATGTCGATGTCTTTCGGATCGATCTGCGGCCCGAGGTTGCTCGCAATATTCGTATTCGGAATCGGCACACCGTCGATGAGCCAGCTCACCTGATGGCCGCCACGGATGTGCAACTGATCGTGCGTCACATACGCGCCCGGAGTGAAATCCGTGATCATCGCCAGGCTGTTCGTGCGCGAAGCTCCCGGCGTTTGCAGAATTTCCTGTCGATCGATCACGGTTGTCGGCGTTACGGTTTCGGTTTGCGCCGGCGCGGCATCTGCCGAAACTTCCACTGACTGGGCCTGCGCAGCGGCAACGCGCAACTCAAGATGCAAAATCGGAGCGGTTCCCGAAAGCACGGTGATGATTTGCTCGCTGGCTTCAAATCCCGTTTGTTCCACCTTTACGGAATATTCGCCCAGCGGGACTGCATCGAAATGAAATTGGCCCTCGTCGTCGGTTTGCACGGTTTGCGTGTATGCCGACTTGCGAGCCTGCAAAGTAACTTGCGCGTTGGTCACCGGACGATGCTGCGGATCGTGAACGATCCCGCGCACCGAGCCGAAAATTGTGGCCAGCGCACCTCCTCCTAGAAAAAGCAAAACTGCTAACAAAGGTAAGACGCGTCGCATGAAATCTTTTTCTCCTCAATGGGTAGCGCGAACGTTTCCAAACGTCGCGGAAAGAGAATTGAACGGACTTGCAGAAAATGAGCGGTCCTACAGAATTAGCTGAGGAATCGAGGAGGAGGAGAAGCAGGTTCGATCGCGCGAGGAACCTCGATCGCGCGCGCGGTTTCGACGGCGCGCGTCACGTGCATCGAGAGCGGAACGAAAAATACCGGTGGCATCACAAATGTCACGGAACTGACTGCGGGCGTTTCGTGACTCTGGCAGCAATCCATCGAGCAATCATTCACGCCGGTTGTCTTTGCGGCCATGTCGTGTCCGCAATCTTCGTGCGAAGTCGAAGCCGTTGCCGCGGATTTCGGGTTTGCCGCGGCATTGCTTTTGTGGTGATGCTTGGGGATGTTGCAGAAACCCTTAGCGCAGCACGCCATCAACGAAGGCGAAAACGCAGCCGCGGCCAGCGGCGCATACAGCACCGCAATCGCCAGCAAACAAGCCAACGCGCCAAGCATTCTTGTTCGATTGTGGCTCTTGCCGCTCAAGGTCGACCAGAAAACCGCTCGTCTATAATAGTCCACTCCAGCCGTTAGACGCGGCGAAAAGATGTCCCGCGTTTGTAACTTGCCGATAGCCCGGCACCACAGCGTTTCTTGACTTGCCGCTATCCCCACCGCAAACTTGTTGCATGGCCCACACTTACATGGTTTTCGAGTTCCCCAACGAGGAAAAAGCGCAGCAGGCTCGCCACAAATTGGAAGGATGGAAGCAAGCCTTCCGCCTCGACAAAAAGCTCCAGGTAAAGTTCGATCGCGGCGATGGGGCCGCGGAAACGGCTGACTCCGCAGCTGAGTCCGAGCCCGCCGACGAGCCGAAAAAGGGCGCCAAGTCGAAACCGGCCGCCAAAGGCGGCAAGGCAGCAAAAGGGAAAAAATCCGACAAGTCTGAGGACGAAGCCGCCAACTCCGGCCCGGTGAAACTTCTGGTCCGCCTCTATTTCTCCGGCCACGAAAAGATGACCGAGCAGCAATGGCTCGACCGCATCCCGGCCGACGAACTATTCAAAGTAGCCCATCCGCACGTCATTCACGAAAAAGACGCCGGCTTCGACGATACGCTGAAGCAGTTTGACACCTTGGAATAACCGGGGCCGAACCGCGGTGGATGGCCTTTAGAACAGGCCAAATTAGCCTTAAGAATTAATCCACAGGCAGGCACCGAACCTTGCCAGTTGCCCCATTCGGGCCCCAAATTTCGGTATAATTAGGTTCCGCGGGCTACACGATTCCCACTTCCAGACGAGGGCAAACCGAATGGCAGTGCAAACTCGCGTCAAAGTGGCCAAGCTCGACGCGGTCAAGTATCAGGGTCTTAACCGCGATACGCTCGTCCGGCTTTATCGGACGATGTTCCTCTCCCGCCGCCTCGACGACCGCGAAATCCAACTCAAGCGCCAAAATAAGATCTTCTTCCAAATCTCCAGCGCCGGCCACGAAGCCGTCACGGCCGCAATGGGGTTGCTTCTTCGTCCCGGCGTCGATTGGGTCTTCCCGTATTACCGCGATCGCGCGCTTTGCCTGATGCTCGGCGTCACGCCGGTTGAAATGCTGATGCAAGCCGTGGGTGCCGCGGGCGATCCCGCATCTGGCGGCCGCCAGATGCCCTCGCACTGGGGCCACAATAGGTGGAACATCGTCAGCCGTTCGTCGTGCACCGGCACGCAATTTGTGCAATCGGTCGGCGCGGCTGAGGCGACGCTCTACTACGAGCATCGCCAGAAAGCATTGGCGCAAGCCAAGAAAGCTCCGCTCGGTGATCATACTTCGCACGCGAGCGACGAAATCGTTTACGTTTCCGGTGGCGACGGCGCGACCAGCGAAGGCGAATTCTGGGAATCGCTCAACGCCGCCTGCGCGAAAAAGCTCCCGCTGCTTTACGTGATCGAAGACAACGGGTACGCCATTAGCGTCCCCGTCGAAGTTCAGACGGCTGGCGGCAGTATCTCGCGCCTCGTCCGCGGTTTCCCCGGCCTCCACGTCGCCGAATGCGACGGCACTGATCCACTGGAAAGCTACGCCGTCGGCAAAGAAGCGGTCGAGTATTGCCGCGCCCGCCGCGGACCCGCGCTGATTCATGCGCACGTCACACGCCCCTATTCGCACTCGTTGTCCGACGACGAAAAGCTTTACAAGACCGCCGAAGAGCGCGAAAAAGAAGCGCATCGCGACGCGCTCTCAAAATTTTCACTATTTCTCGTCCGAGAAGGCCTGCTCGACCAAAAGGGAATCGAGCAGCTCGAAGCCGAAGTCGATCGCCAGGTGCGCGACGCCGCCGACGAAGCGCTTGCCGCCGATCAGCCCACGCCCGACTCGATTCTCGTCAACGTCTATTCGCCCGACATCGATCCGACTTCGCGCGCGTTTGAGACGCAGCCGCAACCCCACGGCGCGCCAAAAACAATGGTCGAAATGGTCGCCGCTACGCTTTCCGACGAAATGGGCCGCGACGAACGCATCACCGTCTTTGGCGAAGACGTCGCCGACGCCAGTCGCGAGGAAAATCTCAAGGAGTTAAAAGGGAAGGGCGGCGTTTTTAAAGCCACAGCCGGCCTGCAGCGCAAATACGGCGCCGACCGCGTGTTCAACGCACCGCTGGCCGAAGCCGCCATCGTCGGTCGCGCCATCGGTATGGCCGTCCGCGGACTCAAGCCCGTCGCCGAAATTCAATTCTTCGACTACATCTGGCCCGCGATGATGCAGCTTCGCGATGAACTCTGTGTGACGCGCTGGCGCTCCAACGGCAACTTCAAAGCTCCCGCAGTGATCCGCGTCGCGATCGGTGGCTACCTCACTGGCGGCGGCGTCTACCACAGCCAGAGCGGCGAATCGATCTTCACGCACTGCCCCGGCTTGCGCGTCGTGATGCCGTCCACCGCGCTCGATGTCGCCGGCTTGTTGCGCACCGCGATTCGCTGCGACGATCCCGTGATGTTTCTCGAGCACAAACATCTTTACCGCCAACCTTACAATCGGTCTGAATATCCCGGCCCTGACTACACGGTCCCATTCGGCAAAGCGCGCCTCGTCAAAGAAGGCACCGACGCCAGCATCATCACCTACGGGGCCATCGTTCACCGGGCCGAAGTTGCCGCCGCGCAGCTCCAGCGCGAAGGCATCAAC
>JAFAZL010000511.1 GCA_019239815.1 Acidobacteriota bacterium | reverse complement strand
TCGCAGCTCCGCGACGTTTCGCAGCGTCGTCGCGATTCGCCGGAGAGTTCGCGCGCGTGTTCGATACGCTCTTGTCTTTCGTCGCTGTGCTTTTGCCCTTTGTCGTTGCGTTATTGTCGCCGCTCCAGCCGCGGCGATAATTTACTGCGGCTGCGGATTGTCCAGCCCAACCGGAATAGTAAAGATCAGCGGGAACGCCGTGCGTGGGCGAAGCGACCGCGAGCAGATAGATGATCATCGCTTCGTTGTAGCCGGTGATGCGGTGATTGATGTGCCATGCGAATTCCGGCGACCAATGCCAGTACAACGCGTCGCCGTCAGGCGTGCGCCGATACCAATCCCATTCGACGGTTTTCCAGAGTTGCGTGATGCGCGCGTAGAGATCGCGCTCGGCGGAATTGTCTCCGTGAAAGTATTGACGCGCGGCGAGCAAACCTTCGATCAGGAACGCGGTTTCGACGAGATCGCCGGCGTTGTCGAACATGCTGAACACGGGAAGGCTTGCGCCTGTGTGACCGTCCATGAAGTGCGACCACACGCCGTGGTAGCGCGGAGCTTTCTCCAGGAACGCGACGATTTTCTGCATGCGCGCGAGGCCTTCTTCGCGCGTGATGAAGTGGCGATCGACACCGACGATGAGCGCCATGATGCCGAAGCCGCTCGCGCCGGTGGCGACGATGCGGTCGTCACCGGGAATATTTTCGAGCATTGTTCCGGAGTCGGGATGCGCGCCTTCGTAGTAGTAGCGGAAGCATTCTTCCTGAAGCATCGTGAGCAGTTCGTCGTCGGTGAATGCGCGTGTTGTGGCGGAGGCGGGGTTTGATGGTGGTGACTGTTCGTAGGAAGAGTCGGAGGCGGCGACTTTGTAGCGCGCGGTTCGCGGCGGCGCGCCGAGGTAATCGGTGAAGCGCGTGATGCCGCGGACTTGGCTGCCGATCGGTTGATAGGTACGTTCGCTATCGAGCGATCTGTAGATGATGTAGCGCTCGACTTGATCGTCGGGAACCGGTTCCCATTTGAGATCGATGTGACGTTCGTAACCAGCAGCCTTCAAATTCTGCGGAGACGGAATTGATTGCGCAGATGCTGAATTCGATTTCGAGTCTGAAATTTGCGACGACCCAGCGCCTTGCCCCGAGGTCGAATCTAAACCCCCACCCTCAGAAGGCGTGGGTGGGGCACCCGACTGCTGCTTCGTCGCTGTGTTCGTACCTGCGGTTGGCGTGCCTGCGAGAGAGACGGAAGGAGAAGCCGTTGCGAGATCGGTGTCAATTTTGATTTCGTCGATGATGAGAGTGTGAGGAGTTTTGTCGGCTTCGTCCTGGGTGAAGACGATGCTTTCGAGCAAGTTTGGATTCAAATCATGGATCGATGCGGCGGCGAATTCGGCGAGCGGGAGTTTGACTTGAGTCCAGTGATTCGCCGGGAGGTCGCCGATGAATTCGCGGAGTTTGAGGCCGCGAGAAAATTGCGAATTTGTGTCCTGGATGCGGATTTCGGGGAGCGCGCGGGCAAGGATGCCATCGGGTGAGTAGCACCAAAAGAAAAGATTGCTGCCGATGAAGGTGATTTCACGATCGCGGAAGCGCATCACGTCGATGCGCGCGTCCCAGCCGCCGGTGGGGGCGGAGGTCCATTCGAGGCGGAGCGCATTCGGTGGCGTGTAGAAGAATTTTGCCTCGACAGGGATTTTGCCGTGAACAAGAGTCAGCGTGCTGGGAGCGGAAGCTGTACCGGCGCTGTAGAAGTAGGCGTCGCGCTCGAAACTGTTGTCGAAGAAGATGTGGTGATAGTAAAGCGTGTCGGCGGTGGTGGCGAATGCGATGGCGAACAGGAAGAAGATTGAAAGAGCGGGAATGAAAGACCTGATGGAGAGAGCTTTTCGATGAAGAACCGGCGAACAATTTGACCGGGAAACGATTTGAGTTGGGTGCACGTCGTCGGCGTCCGAGCTAAATGGCATCTAAAACCCCGCGATCTGACAAGCGATCGCGGTTACAGGTCATCGGTGTGATGCTGGTCGACGGCCGAGCGTTTCGTGATATCGAAGCGATTACGATTTGCGCGGGAGGCGCAGCAGAACATCGAGTTCGACGCCGTCGGGGAGTTCGACGTCTTCGAGGAGATAAAGGACGCCGCTACGGAAGCGGGCGCGAATTTTGCGGACGTCGCTGGGCAGAGCGGGCGGAGCTTGCGGCTTCGTTGCAGCGGGCGACGCTGAGCTCGAACTTCCTGCGGGGGATTTTGCGGCGCCTTTCTCGCCCCTCGGCTTTGCGTCAGGGCCTTCGACTTCGTCCATCGCCATGTTGGCGAGGGCGTCGGCTTCACGATTTTGTTCGCGGTAGACATGGTCGATACGGAAGGAATCGAGCGCCGCGGCCATTTTTCGCGCGCGTTCATACAAAGGGGCGAGTTCGGCGCTGCGCACTTTGTACAACCCCTTCATTTGTTTGACGAGAAGCTCGGAGTCGCTTTCGATGCGTAGTGCGCGAATGCCTTGCGACTCGACGTAGTCAAGGGCGGCGATGAGGCCGTAGTATTCGGCGACGTTGTTGGTCATGCGGCCGATATATTTCTTCAGGCGCGCGACGATTTCGCCTTTCGGGTCACGAATCACGACGCCATACGCAGCCGGGCCGGGATTGCCGCGCGAGCCGCCGTCGATGTTGGCTCGATGCGCGGCGGTGGCCGTCGCGGCAGTCTTTGACTCGTGCGCGGCGTCGCCGAAGAGGCGGGCACCTTCGGGTGGTGATGGGCGTTTTGGCATCAGGAAGTGGTGGCAGAGGCGGCGTTGTCCGACGAAGCGTCGGGATTTATCGCGGTCAGCGGTTCGAGCGAATACAAAATCAGGCCGCAGCTTTCGCAACGGAAGACTTCTTCGTCGTCGTGATCAGTCGTTAGAAGCTGCAGGGTGTGGGGAAGCACGCGCAGGCCGCAGCCCTTGCACTGGCCGTCTTTGACTTGCGCGAGCGCGTGGCCGTTGTGGCGCTTGGCGATGCGGTCGTACAGGGTGAGCATTTCCTCCGCGATCGGCGCGAGTGCTTTCTCGCGCTCGGCTTGTGCGGCAGCGAGCTCTTTCTTTTTCGCCCCATATTGCATTTCGATCTCTTTGCGGTCCGCGGCGACCGATTTCTCGGCTTCTTTCAGGTCCGCATCGGCGTGGCGCATGCGGGCTTCGACTTCTTCGCTGGCCATCATGAGTTCAAGTTGGCGGTCTTCGGCCTTGGAGACCTCGGCTTCGGCGTTCGCGATTTCGTGCTGGAGCGCTTTGTAAGCTTCGTTGGTTTTGACCGAGCCGCTCTGGTCGCGATATTTGCGCGCGCGTTCTTTCCACTGCTCGACGTCGAGCTCGAATTTTTTCCGCTCTTTCACGGAATTGACCTGAGCTTCCTTTGCCGTGGCGACGGAAGTGCGAGCGCCGGTCAGTTTGGCGTCGAGGTCCATGATTCGCTTCGGGAAAGCGTCGAGTTGTGCCCGGAGACCGGCGATCTTCAGATCGATGGTTTGCAGGTCGATAAGGCGAGGAATTGCCGGATGCATGCAGGGCTATGGTAGCACAGGGGATTGAGAGAGGCTCTAGGACCGGATTCTGAGGTAGTGGGCAAGTTCCAATTGTCCAAGCAGCCATGCCTGAACGATTGAACGATGCGTCCAAAATCAGTTCTAAGCTCAATCAGTGACGTGATAGGCCGTTTCTTTGGAGCAGGTCCACCACCTGATCGTTCGTGAGCGCCAGTGTCACGTCCAAACGATCTGTCGAGGCCGCGACTTTTGCTCGGCTGAGGAGAGCAGTCATGTCCTGATTCGGCTGGTCGGCGCGAGAGGTCTGGTAGAGCAAGGCCGCCTGTAGGAGAGTAGCGAACATGTTGGCGTCGTCTGGAGAAGCGCAAATCACCTCGAAGAGGGATTGCGTGCCGCGGTCAGCAGCGATCTCAAGCGTGAACGCTTGCACTTTGGAGAACAGTTGCTGGGATTGCGAAAATCCTGCGAGCCCCGGGAGAATCGCCTGCATTTCGAGATTCGCGCGGGACGCATTCAGCGCGCCCCAAATCACGCTGTGGGGATTTGCCTGGGAGATAAGCCCTGCAAGGCGCGCATTGCTTAGAAGGCTAGGTTCCTCGTTGTCGTTTATGCCGATCATTCTTTCTAATTCTGGGCGCTCTCCGAGCACTGCCACAGTTGAGTTCACAAACCAGACTAAAGTTCCGCCGGCTCCGGAGCCGCCGTTCAGAGGATACAAAACGTGGTTGCGGACATTGACGACCGCCCGTTGGCGGGCTTTGAAATAGGCAGCCGCTGAGTTAGGCGAGAACTGGCCAAGGGCCACGCTAACGATTTCCTGACTGCCTGTGTCGGCATGTGGAGAGCGAGACTCCGACGACGCGGGCACCAGCGCCCAAGCCAACTGTTCAATGTGGGAATCGCGATCCATGCCGGGGGAGGCGAGAAACAACTCGAACTGCCGCAACTCATCCGGCAACACTTTTCTCTGTAGCTGCGGAAACCATACAAGAGAGCGCGCCTGCTGCAAATCGACAAAAGCAAACTCGGCAACGTCGGGAGGAAAAATGCCGATGACTTCTGTGGGTAGCGGTCCACCACGGGCCACGG
>JAFAZL010000959.1 GCA_019239815.1 Acidobacteriota bacterium | reverse complement strand
CTCAACTCTTTTCGAAGTGAATTACATCGACGACCAAAAGGCCTATCTCACCCAGAGCTGCCAGCTCTACATCGAAGCCACCGCCATGGCGCTCGGCAAGGTCTATACTTTCGGCCCAACGTTCCGCGCCGAAAAATCAAAGACCCGCCGCCACCTCACCGAATTCTGGATGCTCGAGCCCGAAGCCGCCTACGCCACGCTCGACGACATGATGGCGCTCGGCGAAGGTCTGGTCAGCGCCATCGTCCAGTCCGTCCTCAAAAACAAAACGCGCGAGCTCGAAATGCTCAAGCGCGACGCCAAGAAGCTCGAAAACGTGAAGCCGCCCTTCCCGCGCATCTCCTACGAAGACGCGATAAAGATCCTCCAGAAGCACGGCAACCCCTCAAAGTTCGGCGACGACATCGGCGGAGACGAGGAAACCATCGTTTCCAACGAGTTCGACCGTCCCGTTATGGTCCACCGCTACCCGGCCGCCATCAAAGCCTTCTACATGCAGCCCGACGCCGAGCGTCCCGATTTGGCACTCGCTTTTGACATGCTCGCTCCCGAGGGCTACGGTGAGATCATCGGCGGCAGCCAGCGCATCCACGACTACGACCTGCTCGTTAAACGATTGAAAGAGCATAACTTACCGGAAGAATCCTTCCAGTGGTACCTCGACCTCCGCCGCTACGGCAGTGTCCCCCATGCCGGCTTCGGCATGGGCCTGGAGCGCACCGTCGCCTGGATTTGCGGCACCGAGCACATCCGCGAGGTCATCCCCTTCCCGCGCATGCTCTACCGGGTTTATCCTTAATCGAATCAGACCTTGTAGGGGCGGGGCTTGTTCATCCTGAGCTTTGAAGGGCTCCGCCCGTCATTTTGTCTAGGCTCAATTTTGCGTGGCTAGTTGCCCTCTAAACGGGCACCTCTGTGTCACGCCGCACTTCAAGAGTGTTCGTGGATCGTCCCTAGGTACTGGCCACGTCCGCCAGCGAACCACCAATTCGCGTCCGGCCAGCCAGTCACTAGTTACCAGTCACGAGTCACCGTTTCCAGGTTTTCGCATGTCTCAAAAAGTCCGCATCATCGGCGTCCCCATGGACCTCGGCCAAAGCCGCCGAGGCGTCGACATGGGCCCTTCCGCTCTCCGCAGCGCCGGCCTCCAAGCCGCGATCAAGAAGCTCGGCATCACTGTCGAAGACATCGGCAATCTGGAAGTGAAGCAACCCGAAGAAATGTCGATCGGTGAAAAGCGCGCCAAATATTTGCAGGAAATTGCCGAGACCTGCGCCGACATCGCAAAAACTGTCGATAAAGCCTTACAGGAAGATTTTCTGCCGCTCGTTCTAGGAGGAGACCACTCGATTGCTGCTGGCGTTGCCGCCGGCGTTTCGAATTTCTACCGCCAGCAGAAAAAAGACATCGGCTACATCTGGCTCGACGCGCACGGCGACATGAACATCCCCGAATCGTCGCCATCAGGCAACGTACACGGCATGCCGCTCGCCAGCATCATGGGCTACGGCGCCTCCGAACTATCGGAATTAATGGGATTCAAACCGAAGGCCGAACCCGCCAACATCGTGATCGTCGGCGCGCGCGATCTCGACGCGCACGAACGCAAGATCGCAAAAAAATCCGGCGTCCACGTCTTCACCATGCGCGACATCGATGAACGCGGCATGCGCGAAGTCATGGCCGACGCGATCAAGTACGCGATGGACGACACCGCCGGCATCGCCGTCAGCCTCGACATGGACTTCGTCGATCCCGCCGATGCCCCCGGTGTCGGCACTCCAGTCCGCGGCGGCGTAACTTATCGCGAGGCCCACCTCGCCATGGAAATGATCGCCGACAGCGAATCCATGGTTTCCCTCGAAGTCGTCGAGATCAACCCCATCCTCGACGAACACAACCGCACTGCCCTGCTCGGCGTGGAGCTCGTCCTCTCCGCCCTCGGCCAAAAAATCCTATAAGTACCCGCCGGCAACCTAATCGACCGATCGGTTCGGCGCTCGTGAATACGCCTGAGATCCTTCGCTTCGCTCAGGATAACATATCTGTTATGTTATTTGATAGGCTATCGTACGTTATATCTTACGGGTTGGTATGAAAACCTACTCCGTCTATATCCTTGCCAATGCGACTCGTATGCTTTACGTCGGCGTTACGAATGATCTAGACCGTCGTGTGTGGGAGCATAAAAAGAAACTAGTTCCAGGTTTCGCCGCTCGCTACGGGCTGGACTCTCTCGTCTACTTCGAGACGTTCTCGAGTATTGAGGCCGCAATCGCGAGAGAAAAAAGACTGAAAGGCTGGTTACGGTCGAAGAAATTGACACTAGTCAGTGCCGCGAACCCCAGCTGGACCGACCTAGCCGCAACTCACTTCAACAAACTTCGGATTCCAATCGAGTTCCCAACTCAACCCATTCCCGCGCCAATAAGTAAATTGTCATCCTGAGCGAAGCGAAGGATCTCAGACGTGAGCACCACTGACCAGCACGACGACGAAGCACTTCATGCTTGTTAGGACTTCTTCTCTTTGGTGGGTCCGTCTAGCAAGTAGTACGGAATATCCATGCCCAGCTGGGGGAAATTTTCGTCGTGCGAGTAGGCGAAGCCAAGTTTGCCGAGGACCTTTTTTGAATTTACGTTTTCAGGATGGTGACCGGCAATCAGCTTTTTCGGTGCGTATTTTTCGAAGGCGTACGGAATGACCGCGCGTGCCGCTTCCGTCGCCAAGCCTTGGCCCCAGAATTTCGGTAAGAGATGGAAGCCTAGTTCGATGATTTCCTCGGCCGGACGATACGGTCGCAGCCCGCAGACTCCCACAAACTCACCTGTCGCGAGTAGCTCGATCACCCAATATTGGAAGCCATGAACCATGCGGCGTGCGCGCTCGTGCTTGAAGCGTTTTCGGACTTCATCTTCCGAAAATGGTCCGCCAAAATATTTTGTGACTTCGAGGTCGCCCCAGAGTTGCTGCGCAAGTGGCAAGTCATCCGCTGTCCACCAGCGAAATCCCAATCGCTCACTTTTTAGAAGATATTTTTCCGCAGTCTCGGTCATTATCAGTTCCCGTTTGTATTACAACATGGAACTGAACGGCGACGCTCATCCCTAGATATGGATCACGAATCACTCAATCGATCCGCAACGCCTGCATCGGATCGATCTGCGACGCCCGCCGCGCCGGCAAATAGCCCGCCAAGCACGCCACCACGGTCAAAATTAGCACCATCACCGCAAATGTGATCGGATCGGTCGGCTGCACGCCGAACAACATCCCGTTCAGCGCTCGCGCCAAAATCCACGAGCCGATGATCCCTCCAGCAACACCGATGGCGGCAAGCCACAACGTCTGCATCAAGATGCTCTTCTGCAGCATTTCCGAAGATGCACCGAGCGCCATGCGAATTCCGATCTCCTGCGTTCGCTGGCTCACGGAGTACGAAATCACCGCGTAAATTCCCAGCGAAGCCAGCACCAACGCAAATGCCGCAAATCCCCCAAGCAGGATCACGACAAATCGCCGCGGCGACACCGCGCGATCCACCATCGACTGCATTGTCCGCATGTTCGAAGTCGCCAGGTTCGGTTCGAGCGGCAGCAACGCCTCGCGCAATCGCGTTCCCAATTCAGACGTCGTCAGCGACGATCGCACCACTAGATCAACCGAACCCCAATCGCCAATCTGCCGCAGAGGAATATAGAACTCGTTGCCCGAGCCCTCTTCAAGCGACATGTGATGGACATCGCCGACGACACCGACGACAGTCCGGTCCACATCGATAGCCATGATCTTTCCGATCGGGTCTTCGTTCGGAAAAAAATTTCGCACGCACGTCTCGTTCAAAATGATGACGTTCAGTGTTCCCTTGTCGTCGCGTGCCGTAAAATCGCGGCCCTTCTTGAGCGGAATCTCGAGCGCGTGGAAGTACCCTTCGCTGATGATGCGCGGGAATCCATCAGGATATTCGTTCGGCTTGTATTGCGCGCCTTTCGGGGCAATGCCCCAGCTTCGGTTATGCCCCAGCGGAATCGCGTCCGACATTCCCGCGGCTTCGACACCCTGTATCTCGTTCACCCGCCGCAAGACTTCCGTGAAATACGCATTCACCTTTTCCGGCGTCTTGTAAGACGAGTTCGGATCGATTCGCACCGCTGACACGCGATCCGGGCTGAAGCCCATATTCACGTCGAGCACGCGCATGAAGCTGCGGATCAACAATCCCGCACCGACGACCAACACGCACGCTAATCCGATTTCGGCAACCACGAGGGCATTCCGCACCCAAGCGTGACCTCGGCCGACGCTCGATCCGCGATTGGCATCCTTCAGCGTGTCATGAAGCCGCAGCCCGCGCACTTGCAATGCCGGCAGCAGGCCAAAAACCAAGCCTGTTGCCACGGCAACGAGCAGCGTGAATACCAGCACAGTCCCGTCGATGTGCACTTCGCCGAGCAGCGGAATACTGATCGATGTTAGATGAGCCAAAACGCGAGTTCCGATGAATGCGAGAATCAATCCGACGATCGCGCCGCAAAACGACAGGATCAAACTCTCCGTCAGCATCTGCCGGATCAACCGCATCTTCCCGGCACCGAGCGTCGCGCGAATCGCAATTTCCTTCTGCCGCGTCGTACCACGAGCCAGCAATAGATTCGACAAGTTCGCACAAACGATCAGCATCACAACACCGACGGCGGTCGCCAGAACAAACAACGCCGGACGCAGCCTTCCGCTGACGTGCTCTGTCAACATCGATACCTTCGGATCGAAATCGTTGCGCTCCTTGTGCGCTTCCGATTGGAGCTTCGCGAGCACCGTCGCTTCCGCCTGCGCCTGCTGCGCAGTGATTCCGGGTTTCAACCGACCTACGATCGCCAGCGTGTTGCCCCACTTGTTCGTTTCCGGCGTCAGGGGAAAACATTCGAAAATATCAACGCGGCTGCCAGGCGTGAAGATCGTCGAAAAATCGAACGACGGGGGCAAAATGCCGACGACCGTCTTCTGACCACCGTCGAAATCGAGTGCTCGGCCGACTATGTGAGGGTCTGCTCCGAATTTGTTGCGCCAGATCGCGTCGCTCAACATCACGGCATGGGGCCCGTTAAATTTCGCTTCGTCGTCACTGAATTGCCTGCCCAATACCGGCTCAACACCGAGCAATGGAAAGAAATTTTGTGAGACTGGCACGCTCGTCAGTCGTTCCGGCTCGCCACCCTCGATCAGTTTCGCGTCACCCACTCCATAAAATGCAAAGTACGCCGCCATTTCGGAAAACGACTGCGTCTTGTCGCGTAAATCCTTGAAGTGATCGACTTGCGACGTTTTTCCCGACATGTCGTTGGTCGCATCGTTGTGGTTTGCGACCCAAGCGAGCCGTTCGGGATCCTTGAACGGAAGCTTGTGAATCAGCAACGTGTTCACGACGCTGAATACGGTGCAGCTTGCACCGACACCGAGCCCCGCGATCAAAATTGCGAAAATTGCGAATGCCTTGTCGCGTCGCAGCGTTCGCAGAGCATATTTCACGTCCTGGCTCAGCACTTCAAAAAATGGCAATCCTCGGGCATCTCGGTTTTCTTCGCGCAAGGTCTCACGTCCTCCCACTCTCAAAATTGCCGCGCGCCGCGCTTCCTGCGGCTTCATCCCTGCCTTTTCGTACTCGGCCGCCAGCAAATCCAGGTGCGACTCGAACTCCTCGTTAAAGTCGTCGTCCATCTCCGACTTCGACCAAATCGCTCGAATCTTTGCCCATAGGATGTGAACGCCGTCGCCCATCATCGGTCCCAGTGAGTCGCGTGACACGCCGCGTCCGTGTAGGGGCGAAGCACTGCTGCGC
The DNA here is from genome assembly GCA_019239815.1 of Acidobacteriota bacterium. The sequence continues at coordinate 1,308 of JAFAZL010000959.1, read as the reverse complement.
CCCAGCTTAACCGGGCGTCAAAAATTAACCTCGGTTCGGTTTTGCCTTTGGCCCGTGCGCTCACTGGCTTTCCTTCGCGCTGGCGAAAAACCGCGCGATCACCGCCGAAAGCTGCTCCCAGTTCTCAGCCGTCTCGGCTAGGCGCTTCGAGCCTCTCGCCGTAATCGAATAAAACTTCGCCTTCCGGTTATTTTCAGAGATGCCCCACTCCGACTTGATCAGCCCGCGCTGCTGCAACCGCACCAAGGACGCGTAGATCGTCCCTTGATTCAACAAGATAGCGTCGTGGCTGACCTGCTCGATGCGCCGGGCGATCCCATACCCGTGCAGCGCGCCCATCGCTTGCAGCGTCTGCAGGACCATTAAATCTAAAGTTCCCTTCAACATCTCAAGCTGCGGCGACATCCAAGCCTCCATATGTGCTATTCCCACAGGAACTGACGATAGAAACGCCAAATCGTCTTGGAATGTTCAAAATATTTTCGAGGGCTCTGGCGTGCTTCGGCGTTCGAAATAAATTCCTGACCCAGCGTGCCGTTAGCGATTGACCGCACCGGGCGCCGGAATCCGTAGCGATTGGAGATGCCGGGGCTACACTGGAAAGACGACCTTGGGGTCTCGCGGGTCGTAGGCGAGCAGGCGACGAGAACGAAAGACTTCAACATGGCGACTCCTGAAAAAAGATTGCGCGTAGGCGTTTTGTTTGGCGGGCGTAGCGGCGAGCACGAGGTTTCACTCGCATCGGCGGCTTCGGTGATTCGCGGGCTCGATTCCGCGAAGTACGAGCCGATTCCAATCGGCATTACCAAGGAAGGTCAATGGCGTGTCGGCGCGGGCGCACAGAAAATGCTGCCGAAGGAAATTGTGCGTGGCGGGCAACCGGTCGCGATGACCGCGGACCCCACCGATGTCTCTTTGATTTCGCTGGGCGGCAATGGAAGTCACAGCGCCGCGGCTCCGCAGAAGCTCGATGTTGTGTTTCCTGTCATGCACGGAACGTATGGCGAGGACGGAACGATTCAGGGTTTGCTCGACCTTGCGGGACTTCCATTTGTCGGTGCGGGTGTCCTTGGTTCAGCAGTTGGCATGGACAAGGATGTCGCAAAAAAACTTTTGCAGGTTGCGAAGATTCCCGTCGTGCCCTGGGTGACGGTGCACCGCTACGAGTGGGAGAAAAATCCCAAGCAGGTGCAGAAGACGATCGAAGCGAAATTCAAGTATCCGGTTTTCGTGAAGCCGGCGGCGCTTGGTTCGTCCGTCGGGATGACGAAAGTGCATTCGCGCGCGGAGCTTGCTCCGGCGCTGAAT
>JAFAZL010000459.1 GCA_019239815.1 Acidobacteriota bacterium | reverse complement strand
GGCCGTGCCGGTTGCGCTTCCATCTAACGTAGTCGCTGGCAGCGCGGGCGACCCACAAGTCGCGCAAACGCGAGCTGGCAGCGCCGGGAACGCGCCCATGCATTCTTCACAAATCGGCAGGCGGGAGGCGCGGGTCAGCAGGCGCTCGCAAAGGCGACAGCCGGCCGGGAAGAAGACGCTGACTAAGGCGTCGCTGGTCTCGCCGATCCATTGCCGAAACATAGCTAGACGGTAACATACACTCGTATATAAGAACGATAGCTTGATCGCGAACGTTCGCGGGCCGAGGGCACGACCGCGGCTACGTTGGTCGGACCAACGGACAAAAAAGTACGCGGGACTGAGATTTCAGCCCCGCGCGAATTTCAACCACGATCGTATTCGGTTCTAGACCAGCCCCTGCTCGATCTTTTCCTGGCAAGAAATGCAGTTCTTCGCCCAAGGCACCGCCTCAAGCCGTTTCTGCTGCATTTCTTCCTGGCAGGTCAAGCACGAACCGTATTCGTTGATCCGGATGCGCTTCAGCGCTTCGTCGATCAGGTTCAGGATCGTGCGGTCGCTGTTCGTCATGCCGAAGAGAAATTCCTTCGTGTACGAATTGGCAGCTTTGTCCGCGAGGTCGACGGTCGGATCGTCGTCGGCCGTTCGCCCTTCCTCCTCGGTTCGCGCGATCGTCTTCATCAACTCTTCGCGCCGCGTCGTCAGTTTCTTTTTGTAGTACTCGAGTCGTTTCTTGTCCATTTGTAGGTCCTGCCCCTGTCCTGCTGCTCTCCGGGGCCATCTAAAAACTCCATAGTGTAGGCCGATGACTTTGCGCTGTCAAGAACGCCACCCTCAGCAAGTGATAACAGACACCTCAACGCGGGCTGCAATTCGTGCCGATGCATAAGCTCTCAGACAAGACACTACGCAACGCAAACATCAGATGCTGAAAAACAGAATTGGATTCGGAACCTCGATTCGCCATTTCTCGCGGGACTTCGACGGTCACGCATATCCCCTATCCACCGAATTGACTTTTTGCCCGGCCTCGTTACAAATAATCTCTCCGCCGCTCGCATCGCGCATCAAACCGTCGTCATCGCGGCGTAGTCAAAGCAAGCGAACATAATCAAACAGACCGGACGATGGACCTCCGCCCCTCATGAATATCCTCGATCTTCTTGTTGGCAAACCTCTCGCCACCAGCGAAGAGCGCGCCGAGCAAATCGGTCCCGGCCGCGGCATTCCCATCTTTGGCCTCGACGCGCTCAGCTCGGCGGCTTACGGACCAGAAGCCGCGCTGAGCCTGCTCATCCCACTGGGAATCCTCGGGCTGCGATACGTCTTGCCGCTCAGCACGGCGATCATCGTGCTGCTCGTCATCGTGTTCTTCTCGTATCGGCAGACGATTGAGGCCTACCCTCAAGGCGGCGGCTCGTACACTGTCGCGCGCTACAACCTCGGTCCACTGCCAGGCCTGCTCGCTGCTGCCGCGCTTCTCACCGACTACATACTCACTGCAGCGGTCGGAATCTCGGCCGGAGTAGGGGCGCTCGTCTCCGCCGTGCCGAGTTTGCAGCCACACATGGTTGCTCTCTGCGTCGGCATTCTCGTCGTCATCACGATCCTCAATCTGCGCGGCTTGCGCGAAGCCGGGCTGGCATTCATGTTTCCGACGTATCTTTTTGTCGGCACTCTCGGCATCACCATCGCAGCAGGCATCTTCCATGTGTTTGCTTCCGGTGGGCATCCAACTCCTCTTACTCCGTTGCCGCCTCCGCCGGCTGTCACGGCAGCCGTCAGCATCTGGCTACTGCTCAAAGCGTTCTCGAGTGGGTGCGCCGCGCTGACCGGCGTCGAAGCCGTCAGCAACGGAGTTAGAGCGTTTCGCGACCCGGGCGTGAAAAACGCGCAACGCACGCTCACGATCGTCATTCTGATTCTCGCGATTCTTCTCGCTGGAATTTCGTATCTCGCAAAAAGCTATGGCATCACCGCCACCGACCCCAGTCAGCCGGGCTATCAAAGCCTGCTTTCGCTCATCATCATGGCGGTCTTCGGCCGGGGAATTTTCTACTACGTAACGATCGCTTCGATACTTCTTGTCCTCTCGCTCTCCGCCAACACCGCGTTCGCCGATTTTCCTCGCCTCTGCCGTTCCATCGCGCTCGACAACTACCTTCCTCACGTCTTCGCTTACCGCGGGCGCCGCCTCGTGTATACCTACGGCATCATCATCCTCGGCTTGCTCACAGGCGCATTGCTTGTTCTCTTCGGCGGCATTACCGACCGCCTCATTCCGCTGTACGCCGTCGGCGCTTTTCTCGCTTTCACGCTTTCACAGTTCGGCATGGTCGCGCACTGGCGAAAAAAACGCGGCCCGCATTGGGTGAAAAGTGCCTTCGTCAACGGACTCGGTGGCTTCGTCACCGGCATTACCGTCCTCGTCATCCTCGTCGCCAAATTTGTCGAAGGCGCCTGGATCACCATCCTCTTTATCCCAGCGCTGATCCTGATTTTCTCCGCCGTGCGCCGCCACTATCATTCCGTCAGTCTGATCACACGCTGCACTGTGCCAATCGTTCCTGCATGCCACGCCGCAAAACCCATCGCCATCGTCCCCATCGATCACTACAGCCAGATCACACGCCGCGGCCTCGAACTCGCCTCGCGCCTGACTACCGAAGTCATCGCCGTTCACGTCGAGCCCGACGAACATTCCGAACTCCTCACCAAAGAGTGGAATAGTCTGGTCGTCAAGCCATTCGAAGCCGCCGGCGACCCGCCGCCCAAACTCGTTCGCCTTCCGTCTCCCTATCGTTTTGTGATCGTCCCGATCGTTCAGTACATCCTTCAGCTCGCCGCTGAAAAACCAGACCGCCGAATTGTCGTGGTTATTCCCGAGCTCGCCGAAGGGCGGTGGTACGAGTATTTTCTCCACAATCAACGCGGACGCCTTCTCGAATGGCTCCTACTCGTTAAAGGCAACGAACGGATTTATACCCTGAATGCGCCGTTCTACTTGGGACACCATTCGCCTGCCCACCGTTCCGCCAACACGAGTCCCGATGCCGACGCCGCCATCGACACCATGGTCGAGCAATCCAAAAGCGCTAACCCCACGACTTCCTAATCACGGCTGCACAACTCCCGATTTCAAGATGCGGAATTTCCCGTATTCCGAAACAACACCTTCGTGCGATCCTGAACTCGCCGGAAGCACAGCGATCCCAATCGCGGTCGCCCGGACCATCGAGGTGCACATGATCAAGAAAGTAGCCGGCGGTTACAAAGTGCTATCGGAAAAAGGAAAAAATCTCGGCGGCCCTTACAAGACAAAAGCCGCCGCCGAAAAACGCCTGAAGCAAGTCGAATATTTCAAGCATAAAGGCTAGAACTCACGCAAATCCCGACGCAATTTGAAGACCAAGCACGCAGAGCGAGAGGGCGGAGCCAGCAACTCCGCCCTTTTGTCTTTGTTGCGGACTCTTACAGGCGCAGCATCTCTGTGCCTCATATCCGCACGATTCAATGCCGTTCGATTCGCCACAGCATTCCCGCAGAAACACAAATGCGGCCCGGTAACAGCACCGGGCCGCACTCTTTCGTCGAACGTTGGTTGCGTCGTTACTTCGCGTCTTAGAATCGGTACGAGTACCCAACCATCAGCGACTGTGTTCCGACCTTCACTGTGCTGGCGTCATATTCACCCGAAAGCAATCCGCTGGTACCAACGTGTTCCGTCGCCGTCGGATGGAACGAATACGCTACTTCCCACTTCGACCGGCCCGGATTGTACGCAAAACCTGTCGAGAGCTGATTCTGCATGATTGCTGCGGTCAGCGGAGTCAGCGTCGAACTCGGCACCGGATCGTTGGCGTGCGCATAACCGAATCGGAGCACCGTGTTTTCCGTTAGCGCCCGCTCGGCCCCGACGTGGAATGCGTACTGATCCTTCCAATGCAGTGGTACTGAATCCTGCAAGGTTGTTCCACCCACCAGCGAATTGATGGTCGCGTTCGTTCCGTTGGTCAGCGTGACCGGCAGATTCACGAAGGCATTGTTCCAGTTCGTCCAATCGGCTTGGAACGCGAAGAGCCAATGCTTGTTCGTCTGCCACGAAAGGCTGCCGAGCACCGACTGCGGCAGCACGTTCTGCACTGCCGCATTATATGTAAACGTCGACGGGGCATTCACTCCGAGCGCCGCAAACTGCGCCGAAACGTCGCCCGACGCATGCCCGGTGGAATCGATCACCGTCCGCGATTTCCACGCCGCTCCTACCTGTACTGACCGCGAGGCTTGCGCGATCACGCCCACCGATCCATTCCATCCGACTCCATCAGTGTGCATCGTGAGCAGCGTCTTCAATCCCGCCAACACCGGCTGCGTCTGAAAAATGTACGGTGCGTCCAGCGTGTTCTGGTTGTAGTTCGCCCCAAACGTCGCGCCGATCGACAACCGCGAATTCACCGTGAAGCCGACGCCCGCAACTGCGCGCGCGTTCACGATCGCCGACTTCTGCTGCTGCAATCTATAGGTCGCACCCGCCGCGCCAGGCGCATCGAAGTATTTCCAATCGCCGCGCGATTCGAGTTCGGGAAGAAGGCCCACGCCAAAGCTGAACCGCGAATGCCCGATCGGCATACCGAACGCTCCGTACGGCACGACCGCCGCCGAGGTATTCAGTGGCGCGCCATCGTTCACGGAGTTCGAAAACGATCCGCGCGGAATGAACACATCCGCTTCGAGGTTGAGATTTTCCCCGCGCAGGAAAGTGAGGCCTGCCGGGTTCGCTGAAAGGGCGCCGATTGCATCGCTCGACGACACAACGTACGTACCGCCGAGTGCAGTCGAGCGCACTCCCGCTGCGTTGGTGTAGAAATCCTGACCGCGCGCGCCGGCACCCGCCAGCAACAACGCGGACGACATCAACATGAGACGTGAACGTAGACTCATTCTCTATCCCTTCGATTTATAAAATCCCCTCAGCGTACGTGGGGCCCTACAGATTGCGATCCTGCGCAGCGGAAACGAGCGCCTCGAGGCACGGCATATCCAGCGCCTTCGGGCATTCCTTGCGCATGATCGAAAAAACTTGTTCCAGCGGAAGCGCGTCCCGATACGGCCGCTTCGCCCGCAGTGCGTCAAATACGTCCGCCACTGCGAGGATTCGCGCCACCTCAGAAATGTTGTCGCCCGCCAGCCGGCGCCAATATCCCGAGCCGTCAAGCCGTTCGTGGTGCGCCGCGGCATCATTGCAAAACGACTTGAAGGCCGGAACCCGCTTCAGAATTTGAAATGTGTAGTAGGGATGGTCGCGAACGATTTGCCACTCGGCGTCCGTCAGCTTTCCTGGCTTTTCCAAGATGCTGTTTGGAACGCTCAGCTTCCCGATGTCGTGCATCAGCGCGGCGCGCCGGAGCTGTTTTTTCTGCTGGTCGCTCATACCGAAGTGGATCGCGATGTTGATCGCCGCTTCCGCCACTCCGTTGGAATGTTGGTATGTAAATGGCGATTTCGCGTCGATGATGTCCGCGAACGCGAAGCAAATGCTGTCCACGGTCGCGTCATCCGCGATGAGCCGCCGTTCTTCCGGCTCCATGACCAGCACGTTTTCCAGCAGGTTCTTCGAATCCAACCCAATCCACAAACTCCCTTGCTTTGCCAGCGACATAGTCGCCGCAACGAGCTGCGGATCGAACCAACGGCCACTGCGCGCCTGCACCGCGCTCAACGCCTCTTGCTCATCGCGCGCTTCATAGAAGACATCAAGGGTCTGGCACAGGTTCGCGATCCGCGAAAACATCAGGATCTCGTTGCCTACGAGGTGGTTCGGATAACCGCCGCCGTTCCAGTGTTCGTCGAGGCTGTGGATGCCTTCCGCAACCGCATCCGAGAATTTCAATTTCTTCGCAATGTGCGAACCGCGCTCGCAACGGATCTTCACCAGATCCCGCGAGTCGGCTTGCTGTGTCGCCGCAACTTGCAGCAGTTTCCACATGCGTTGCGGCAGCGGAGAGTCCGTCGCTACGTGAGTCAGCGCAAAGTTTAGGCTTTCAAAGCCAACCTTCGTCCAGTCGGTCGTCTTGACGTCGCGCTTCGCGCGAATCTCATCCGCATTTAGAATGTGAAATAGCCGGCTGGAATTACTGCTGCAACCCGCGTCCTTGAGCAGTAGCGTGTAGTAAAGGTC
>JAFAZL010000328.1 GCA_019239815.1 Acidobacteriota bacterium | reverse complement strand
CCTCGGATTTTTCGACAAGTCTGCCGGGCACCACCACTTCGATTCCGGCTGGCTTGCCTGACACCGAGACGATCGCGCGCATGGCAAACGAAATCTTTCACGCGGCGCCCGGAGCCGAAGGCTCGTTGCCCGCCGGCGCGGAATCTATACCCGGCGCATCTACACGTTTCGTTTCGCCAACGCCACACGACTTGCCGTCGGAAACGCGCGTCCACGCAGCACTCGCCGCTCTGCCACAAAACGCGCAGGCGCAAGCCCCGGCCGTTCCCGGCGCGCTTCTTTCGCCGCCAAATGTCCCGGTCAGTCCGGACATCGCCCGTTTCTCCGATCCCTCAGCCTTCGGATTTTTAGAGGACGCTCGCCCACTCTTCGGTTACGCCGGTCTCACGCCCACGCCAGCCCCAAAGCTGGACTCGATCAAAATTCCCGCCGATGCCGACTTCCGCGCAATCGCCGACGAATTCTCCACCAGTCCGCTTCCGCGCATTCCCGAATCGCACCCGCAAATCGGCGCCGCAAGTCCGCAAATCCCCGGCGCTCCAACCGCGCCCAATCCGTCCGAACTCTCCCTCGGCTACAGCTTTCTCAACGAAATTCGCCAGCTCGTCGCCGTTCCCGGCGTCGAAACCATCGCTCCTTCGCCGACTACGCTCAACCTCAACGAATCCTCGTTACCGATCGCTCCCGCCGAAACTTTCGACCCGATCTCCATCCGCCGCGATTTCCCGATTCTCGACGAACGCGTCAACGGCAAACCTCTCATCTGGCTCGACAACGCCGCTACGACGCAAAAACCAAAGAGCGTCATCGACCGCCTCAGCTACTATTACTCCCACGAAAATTCCAATATCCATCGCGCCGCACACGAACTCGCCGCCCGCGCGACTGACGCCTACGAAGCCGCGCGCGAAAAGGTCCGCCGCTTCCTCAACGCTCCGAGCACCAAAGAAATCATCTTCGTCCGCGGCGCTACCGAAGGAATCAACCTCATTGCGCAAAGCTGGGGCCGCCAAAACATCCGCAAGGGCGACGAAATCGTCATCACCTGGCTCGAGCACCACGCCAACATCGTTCCCTGGCAGATGCTCTGCTCCGAAACTGGCGCGCGCCTCCGCGTCGTTCCCGTGGACGACTCCGGCCAGGTCCTCCTGGACGAATATCACAAGCTCCTCGGTCCCAAGACGCGCCTCGTCTCCTTCGCACAAGTTTCCAACGCGCTCGGCACCGTCACCCCCGCCCAGGAAATGATCGAGCTCGCGCGCCGTTACGGCGCCAAAGTTCTTCTCGACGGCGCGCAAGCCGTCTCGCACATGCAAGTCGACGTGCAAGCCTACGACTGCGACTTCTACGTCTTCTCCGGTCACAAAGTTTTCGCGCCCACCGGCATCGGCGTCGTCTTCGGCAAATACGACATCCTCGAAAACACGCAGCCTTGGCAAGGCGGCGGCAACATGATTCAGGACGTCACCTTCGAAAAAACGACTTACCAGCCGCCACCGGGCCGTTTTGAAGCAGGCACCGGCAACATCGCTGACGCCGTCGGCCTCGGCGCCGCCATCGACTATCTGAGCCGCGTCGGCATGGTCAACGTCTCACGCCACGAACACGACCTGCTCGTCTACGCCACCGAAAAGCTCCTGCGCATCCCTGGCCTCCGCCTGATCGGCACCGCTCGCGAAAAAGCCGGCGTTCTCTCCTTCGTACTCGACGGCTATCGCTCCGAAGACATCGGCGCCGCCTTAAATCGCCAAGGCATCGCGGTCCGCGCCGGCCATCACTGCGCCCAGCCGATCCTCCGCCGCTTTGGCGTCGAATCCACCGTCCGCCCCTCCCTCGCCCTCTACAACACCTGCGAAGACATCGACGCCCTGATCGCCGCCCTCTGGAACCTCCGCCAAGGCCACACCAGCCTCTAAGGCGATGATTTGGAATGCGGCGCTGCTGCGCCGCTTCAGGACCGCCCCGAAATAAAAAACATTGCCCCCGCCACCGATCGACACTCTCCGCCTATTTATCCGCTGGAGTGCGGAGCTCCCGCGCCGCTTTTGCGGTCGCCCCGAACAGGCGCCCCCTGTCCCCGCCACCCATTGACAACCCGCCAGCCCCTTTGTCACTATCGCCACGATGCACCTCAACTCCAACCCGACCCGCCACACCGCGCCGTGTTGTTGTCAGCGAAGCGCACATTTCCCTCCCGGCACGGTCCAAGCAGGTTTGCTGAGCTAATCGCGTAGCTCTCCGATTTCGCACCTGACCCACCGCCGAGAGGCTGGTGGGTTTTTTGTTTTTCTACGCGAAATTTGGCCCCGACGAACCGGCGCCCTCAAAAAGGATTCACTTTGATGCGACTCGCTGACTTGCTCCCCGAACTTTCGATAGCTAAGCCCCAGTCCGACCTCACGATTTTCGGCGTCACCGACGACTCCCGCGAAATCCGCTTCGGTTTCGTCTTTTGCGCCTTGCCCTCAGTCAGCACCGACACCAACAGCCTCAAGTTCTGCGCCCAAGCCGCCGCCCGCGGTGCACAGGTCATCATCGTCCCCGAAAGCGCCACCGACGCCGCTCTCGGCCTTACCGAATTCGAAAAATCAAAAGTCGTATTGCTACGCCATCCGAAAGTCCAGACCCTCTATGCCCAATTAGTCGCCCGATTCCACACCGGCCATCCATCCACGATGGTCGCCGTCACCGGCACCAACGGAAAGAGCTCCACCGTCTCTTTCCTCCGCGATATCTGGACTCACGCCGGCCACTCCGCCCGCAGCCTAGGCACTCTCGGTCTTCGCTCCACAGGCAAGCTCCACACCAACGTCGAAGCCGCCTTCACCACCTTCGACACCAAATCCGCGCACCTGATCATCTCGAGCCTCGCGCCCTCGGTAACTCATCTCGCGCTCGAAGCCTCCAGCCACGGCCTCCACCAAGGCCGTCTCGACGGCTTCCACTTCGACGCCGCGGTCTTCACCAATCTCACCCAAGACCATCTCGACTATCACAAGACGATGGACGCTTATTTCGCCGCCAAGCTTCTGCTCTTCACCGAGCGCCTCAAGCCCGGCGGCACCGCCATCGTCAACATCGACGACGAATACGGCCTCTATCTCGCTTCCGAAATGCGCCGCCGCAAGACAAAGCTGATCACCTTCAGCCGCAGCGGCGCTCCAGCCGATCTTCG
>JAFAZL010000312.1 GCA_019239815.1 Acidobacteriota bacterium | reverse complement strand
GGGCACAGCAAGGCAGCTCCCTCGGCGGCTTAATCGCGTAGCCGCGCGACACTTCGGACGTGGGTTGATTCCCCGGCTCGGGGTGGGGGCTTTTAAGAACGGCGATTACAGATTCACCCTGCAGGGCGTGTTCTTCATCTCGAAGTTGCTCGAGCAGTTTCTATTCGCTCGCTGCGGACGCTTCGAATAGCCGACGATGCAACTTACTTTCGTCCGTTTCAGAATCGCGACGATGCAATCGACGTGGTAGGAGTACGTCGGCGGGCCTCCCAGTATTCGTCTTTTTCGCAGCACACAGTTGCAGGGTTGACCGTGGTCACTGGGATTGGCGCCTTCGGCTCAACGCAAATAGCAAGGCCCAACTTGATACTGCGAGCAACCCATCCGTGAGGAGGCTCGCCCGCGCCGCACCTTCCCAAGAAAAATGTGGAATGAGAAAAATGTTCAGCCCAAAGTTTCCCGCTGCTGCTATTGCTTGGAGTCCTAGCCTGAACCTCTGAAATCCAGCGCCGGTGATGGCATCGCCCGCGCTTCTGTGAAACGAACGAAAAAAGGGTATCAGCGACAACCAACGTAGGGCTGAAACGCTCCTAGCAAAATCGGGTCCAGCGATACGAGGCAATAGCGGAGCGCAGAGAAACAGTCCCACGGCACCCAACGCTCCAAGGAGGGCTGTTCGCTTCAGCAGCTTTCGCGCGAATCCCTCGGTTGCCCTGAGACCTTTCACACCTTCGCGAAAAAATCGTGGAAAAGCTGCAGCATGCACAGAGGCTATCGGAACCGTACAAATGTTGACTACTCGATATGCCATCGAATAAATGCCGTTCGCCACCGTCATGCCGTAGTGACCAAGCATCACTTTGTCGACGTCGTTGTACACAGTCGTTGTCGAGCTCGAGACGGCATACATGAAACCCTCTCCCAGGCGGCGAGAGAACAATTTCGAAGAAAACTTGGGAAATCCGAAGGCACGGGTTACTGCGACGATGGCCAGTACGGATGCGGTAATCGAAACACTGAGTGAGGCGACCGTCCAAGTCCGAGCGGTTGTACGGTGAAGCGTTACGAGCAAAACAGCCGCAAGTACCATGCGTAGCAAATTGGTGAGGAAGTTCAATGCCGCGGTGGTACGCATTTTCTCGAACGCCTGAAAAACTTGAGCCGCTGCACAGGTGAGCTGACTACACAGGCAGTCGCCAATCGCCAAAATCACAAGGATTGGAGCGCTCTCCGGCCCCACGAACCAGTTCCCAGTGACTCGCAGAGCCAGGATCACCGCCGTCGAAACGACAGTGGCAGATAACAGGATATTTCCCCAGTAATCGCGGAATTTAGAGTGGTCGGGGCTGACATAGCGCAGGAACAGGATGCCCGCACCCATTCCGCTGTACTGGCTGAGGATATTCACTAGGGCGGCAGCCCCGGCGAGGACGCCGTATTCGGCGCTGCCGAGCAGCCGCGCCAGAAGAACGAAGTAGGCGGCCTGAATCCCGAACGATGCCAATTGACCGCTGAGCATCCACCCAGCATTTTTAGCGAGCGAACTTGTCTTCAAAGCGGCGATGTGGCTTTGCCACCAGCGCTGGGGCCCCCTGATTGGCGATTTTTCCAACGCCATTTCCGTCAGACGATCGGAGCCCGGACCGCTTTTGAGGAGTACTTTGAAGGATTCTGTTCGACGTTCGACTACCAGGATATAAATCTATTTGAGGTTCTTGCTTGAGCAATACACCCTTCGCTGTAGATCTCCCCGCAGTCTTGGAAGTTTTCACCAACCACCCCCTTGCGATCCCGCACGGAATCGACGTCGACTTCATCCTTAAAACATCTGTTTTTAGGACAGCAGAACTCCCACCGCTAAGTGGTTGCGTTTACAACGCGCCGGACCGCGCCATTTGATAGGGATTTATGGACAGTTCCCCGGGAGCACCCGAGCTCGTTGGCGATCTCGCGGATCGATCGGCCTTGCGAATGAAGTCGTCTGATCCTGGCTCCATCCACGATCACGCGCGGTCTGCCGAGCCGCTTCCCTTTTGCGCGAGCGTTGCGGAGGCCAGCGCGGACGCGCTCGACGATCAAACTGCGCTCCAACTCCGCCACGGCGCCCAGCACTGTGAACACCATCTTGCCCGCTGGCGTACTCGTGTCCATCTGTTCCGAATACGAAACAAAGTCGATGCCGAGCGCTCTAAACGTCTCCAGCGCTCGCAATAGGTGAGAGACCGAGCGGGCGAAGCGATCGAATCGCCAGACACAGACCACGTCGAATCGCCGCTTGTACGCGTCGGCCATCAGCCGATTGAGTTCTGGCCGCGAATCCTTCGCGCCACTTACGCCAGCGTCGATGTACTCACCTGCGATAGTCCAGTGACGCGCCGATGCGAATTGTTGCAACTCTCGCGTTTGCAGCGAAACGTCCTGACCATGGTTGACGGTTGACACGCGCGCGTAGATGGCCACTCTCGCACTCATAGCGCCATCAACTCGACTTCTAGGCGCATGAGACAATCGCGCACGTTGTTGCGGCTGTCTTTCGCCATGCGCTCCAAGTCTGGCGCGTTCCCGTTTCCGCCTTCCGCGTGCCAAACGGCGCGCAGATAGGTGGCAATCTCCCCGGCAAGTCCGTAGCTTGAAAATTCCAACACTTTGCAGCGCGACAGGAATCGGCGCTCAAGTCGTTCCGTTTCGTTCGCGGTGAATATCCAGATCGTGTTAGGAGCCGGGTCGGTCGAATCCAGTTTCGATAGCAGTGCAAGTTGTGCCGCGCTGGTCATCTGATCGGCTTCGTCGGCCAGCACTACGTGGAATCCGCCGGGCGTCAACGGTGCATACCAGCAATGTCGCACCGTATCCTCAATCGTCTGGACGTTACACTTCTGACTGGGAATTTTGTGCAACTCGCCTGTAGCTCCGCCGCGAGTGCGAGCGCCATCGTGCTCTTGCCGACACCGGACGGGCCGACAAATAGCCAAGCGCCAGACGCGGGACGTTTTGAGAAAGCTGTGAGAACCTTCTTGGCGCGATCTAGGCCGATGAAGTCGGCGATGCGCGTAGGCCGATATTTCTCGGTGAGAGATTGAGGAAACGCGAGGTCAGCTTGCACGGTCGGCCTCCGACACTGCCGGGGAGTCCTTTGCGAACTCCCCTCGGATGTAGTCGGCGGCCTTTTGGGCAGCACTCGCAGCGGAGATAATCAGGCGCGCATCGCTTTTGAGGCGACTAATCCACGACTTCAGATAGGCCGCCGAATTGGCCATCGTTGCTTGCTCGATGCCTGCGACTCCGCAGAGCATCGCGCTTCCCATCTCCGCAACCAACTCTTCGCGTGAGTAGGATTCGCTTCCGAATTCCTGCGGCTTGTCGAATCCTTCCCTGCTGAGTCGTATCGCGTGTCCTGTCGCGTGGGTCAGTTCGTGGAACATCGTCGAGTAGTATTCAGCACGCGAACTAAACGCGTTCGGCGAGGGCATTGTTACGGTGTCATTCGATGGCGCGTAGCAGGCCAGAAACCCTTGCTGGTACACGGGAGGATTCGGCATACCCGCGAGGATCGCTTCGGCTGACTCGATAGGACGTGCTGGCGGAAGTGCGAGTAGCGCTTTCAGTCCCTCTGTCTGTTCGAGGTTGAATACCGTGTAGTAGCGAAGGAAAGCCGATGTGCGATTCTCAGTCTCGCCATCTGCTGTCTCGGTTTCGTACTCGTTAAACTTCCAGAACACGATCTTGGTCCCGCGTTCGCCGCGTCGCACGTTTCCGCCAAGCGCTTGCGCTTGCCGGTAGGACAGCCAGTACTGCGAACCGTATCCCGCGAGCCCGAGAAGAAAGCTATTGATAGCGCGATACGGTTTCTTGCTGACCAGATTCGCGGGCGGAAGGGTGCGCCACGGCTTGCGCCACGGGACTACACCCTTCTCTAGCTCCGCGAGAATCTGGCTTGTGATGATCTCGTATACGGACTGACGCTCTGTCGCGGAAACAGTTGCGGGTACTGCGGATGAACAGACGGACTGACTTACAATCGATGTAGCCATCGTTGCCTCCTGAGTAGGTAACTTGGTTAGGGCTTGTCGGCTGCTAGTAACAGTCGGCAGGCCCGTTTTGTTTTCGCGTCTACTTCTGGCGTTTCAGATAAGCCTCGACAGC
>JAFAZL010000188.1 GCA_019239815.1 Acidobacteriota bacterium | reverse complement strand
GAAATTCGTCGAGCGTGGCGGACATGCCGCGCTTGAGCAGAACGGGCTTTTTGGCGCGGCCGGCGCGTTTGAGCAGAGAAAAGTTCTGCATGTTGCGCGCGCCGATCTGAATCACGTCGGCGTATTGCTCGACGAGATCGAGCGATTCGTTGTCGATGGCTTCGGTGATGATGCCGAAGCCATGCGCTTCGCGAACTTTCGCGAGAATTTTTAATCCGGGTTCACCCAAGCCTTGAAACGAGTATGGGGAAGTGCGCGGCTTGTAGGCGCCGCCGCGGAAGAGTTTGCAGCCGGTCTTGGCGACTTGCTCGGCGATGGCCATGCATTGGGCTTCGGTTTCGACGGCGCAGGGTCCGGCGACGAGCGCGACGTTGGGTCCGCCGACGAGGACGTCGCCGCGCGGCGTGGGAATGCGGAGGATGGTGTCTTCGGCTTTGGCGTCGCGGCTGACGAGCTTGTAGGGCTTGCTGACCGGGATGCATTCGATGACGCCGGGAAGAGATTCGAGGACGCCGAGATCGACGGCGCCGTCATTGCCGGTGATGCCGATGGCGGTGCGAGCGGCTCCGGGGATGGGATGCGCTTTGAGGCCGAGGCTTTCGATGCGCTGGCAGACGGCGCGGACCTGCTCCTCGGTGGCATGGGACTGCATGACGACTAACATGTGCGAAACCTCGGTTGGAGTGAGAGGGAATGAGTGTAGCTGAGGATGGGGGAAGTGGCGAACGGATGGAAGAGGTTGACAGTCGAAAGTTGAAAGTCGAAAGGGACGGAAAAAATCTCCGGAGTCGGAACGAGGCGAAGACAGGATGTTCGTTCGCAGCTTGGGGCAAGCGTAACGACAAACCGCAGAAGCGTGGTTCCGAAATGGGACGGAAGTGGGTACACCCCTATATTTTTTGAAGAGTGGGGAAGTGGCTTGGAATGAATCGGTTGCGGAATTACGGAAAATAGGAGTGTGCAGATGGTTGAAAAGACAGGCGTTGCGGACTCGCGAAGGTTCGCGGGAATGTGTCGCGGTTCGAAGAGGGAGGTACGATTCACGGAGGAGGATAGCACGGATCGAAGTACATGTCAATAACGATTTATAATTTGGTAATTCGAATGGAGGAATGGGTCGTTCGAAGCTGAGATTGGAGGGGAACGTTCCGTCTGTCCCGCATGGCCGAGTGCTCATTAGCTCCGGACGTGGTACTCAAAGATAACCTTTGAGCCACGCGGTGTTATATTTCGGAAGACTTGAAAGAGAATTAATAGGGTCGACGTGTAAGGAGGGGGTATGCGAATACCGCTCATTGGAGCGCTTGCCGCGTCGTTCGTAGTGCTTTCGAGTGCAGGCCAAGCGCCTTCTGCGCCACAAGCATCAACGAAGCCTCGATCTATTCAACACTCAACCGAGGGGGCCGTATGGATAGCGGGCACGGAAGAAGTCTTCGGTCTGACGAGCGCCGACTTTCGAGCCATGGGATTGTCCAAGTTAGCGCCAAGTGAATACGGAAAGATGCTCTCGTGGCATCTCGATGCCATCAATGCCGCGCAGACGAAGGCATCGCAATCGCAACAGACATACTCATGCGGACGCAGTGGTTCGGACGAGGCAAGTGCTACGAAGATAAATTTGCTCGTCGAATTTAGCGAACACTCCCCCGCTCAGCTCAAAAGTGCCATAAATCAAAGGCTCCGTGGCTTGTCCGACGTCGAGATTGTTTACGAGAAGAGGGATGCAGATTTGAGCGTCAGCATATTGGCGTACGAGAACGCCCTCGAAAGCTCAAACCGCTCGCTCGGATACATCGCATCGGTAGCCGTTGCGCAGCCGTGCGTTGGATCGCTAGGAAAGAATCACTGGGATTTTGAGTCGGAGACAAATCACTTTCTGCAGTCAGGTCCCGATTTAAAGTCCGTAGTAGATTCCGTCGTCGCCTCGCTTGACTCGAAAGATCTTGAGGCCATGCGGCAGGAACATGCAATGCTCAGGAAATATTTTAATCAAGCCGGTCAGCGCACATCGCAACAGACTAACCCATGATGCGATTCAGACATCCCGATAGCTGCGCCAGCGGTTCTGTGTCGATCGACTTGCAATACCGAGGTTACTGCGCCTCTGAAGAAATCTTGCAGAGAGAGGTTCTGAAGCCCATTCCCACCAAATTCGAATACGCGTTCTTAAGATTTACCCGACTGAAGAACGGTAGCACTAGTTTCTTTTTTGATCTGCTGATAATTCCGAAAACTATCTCGAAGTCTGCTGCGATCGGTTTCGCGTCAGCGTCTTGTAAGCGGTGTGATTGGGGAAGGATCTGATTTAGCTCGCGACGGAAATCAACCTCATTCAGGAATATCCTGGCCGAAACAACGCCTTGAGCAAAGAGATGACTAAGGGTGCTAGAGCTGCTATATCGCTTCAGGTGAACTATTTGACGTTCCGTCGAGAACAAGTCACAGAATTCAATCCTGTTGGGCAGGCTAGCAGAGCCTACGAGGTGGGAGTCCATCAGTGCTAGGGACCCTGCGCTCTCTCCCGCGACACGCTTTGAATAAGCGGCCTCGGATTTGTCGTGATAAGACGGTACAACAAGGCCACTGTCGCCTATCGCTTCCACCGCCTCGTCAATTCGCTGCACAAAACTCGTAGAGATGCGAAACCATCGGGCGTTGTTTAGAAGGAAGGTGTCGTCTCCGATTACGACTTCGCAGTAGAAACATCGATACACCGGCCACTGCTTTACAACAGCGTCCGTGTCGTTCGCTATCGCTGACACGTGGTATCGCTTTTTCAGAGTATATTCATCGATCTCATTCGCATCTCCAACTTCCTCTAAGAATTTCAATGCATGGATGTCATCGTGAAGAGGAGCCTTTTGAGAGCTCCTGAACTTAAAACCAGCTAGGTTGTCCCAATCAACCATCTCGGGGACAGCTAGCCATACTCCATCCAGAATCTTTGACCTCAGTTTTTGTATGAGCTGACCATCGAGCTCGGCCTTTTTGATTGGGTCGTCAACTTCGTGGATTTGTTCAACCCATGGAAAGCGAACCTTGTAATCTTCCTTTGCGTACTCACCGAGGAAGCGAGCTAGCAAGGGAGGAATTTCCGCCAACTTGATTGCGATCGTTACTTGTAGCGCATCGCGCCCCGTGAAGCGGATTCCTAGACTTTTATCGACAGGAACGCCGGTAACCGCTCTCAGCAAATCTTGCTCGACGTCAAGACCGAACTCGGACATGTTCGCGTCTCGAATTGCCTGAATGCGTGTTTGCTGGGCGACTGCGTCAAGCGTCATCCGGTCGATCGCCTTGATTTTATTCGGGTCCACCGTGTTCAGGGTGACCCTGAGACCAAAGTCTTCCTGATAAGTCCCGGGCTTCAGGAGATTTCGACCATAGCCAAACGTCAACGCGATTTGCCTGCCCTCAATCTTAATTAGCCAAACCGCTGCCGTACTCGCGTTCCTCACCATGTCAAAGTCGAACGCGACGGCTCCTTCGAACAGGCCTAACCAACTCGGCTTGCGATCATCCGTGGGTTGAAGAAAAATGGAGCCCGCGTGTTTTCCATCGATCAACACTGGGTGTTCGATGAGTGTCTGGCTGTGCTTTAGGATGGCCCCAGGCTCTTGCACCGGATCTTTTAGGAGAAAAATCGTCAGGGTTCGAGACTTTGGCTTTGCGGGCATGGGTTTACATCATAGTACGTACCGCTAGATTAACTATAAGATTGAATGGCGTTTGCTTCCACCCTCTAAACAGCGAAGGTGGGGGCACCGCGAGTCACGGTTTGTTCGCGGAGGTGCTCGGAGATTGGGTGCGGAGGTCGGATATACGAGGGTCTTGGAGCCAAATGGCGTCGCACATGGCGAAAACTTTTTGAGCGATTGGATGTCCGATGACTTGTTCGCGGCGAAGGGCTTTGCCGACGAGGCTGTTTTCGGCGAGCGGTCTTTGCGTGGCGTCGACGACCATGAAAGAGGGGCCAGTTTCAAGTCTTCGAAGATGGAGAGAGACCGCCTTTCGTTGGCTTTTTTTTGAACCGTCATCATCGCCCCACGGACCTACGATGAAATCGAATGTTGCGTCGTCTGCGGCGTGACCTGGGGTCCACTCCACAAAATAGGCTGCTACCGCAGCGTCGCCTTCGTAGAGGAAGCCCCAGACGCGTTGGGTCATGTTTCCGCAGCAGTCGCACGGGCCGAACGTGCGTTGGTTTTCGGGTTCGAATTCGAGACGGAGTGCCATTGGGCGAAGTCTAGCACGCGGAGTTTGGGCCTTCAGGGGCTGAAGCCCCTTTTCTTGGTGATCGATTGTGTCGGACCTGCAGGTCTGACCCGCCAAAGAGAAGGCAAAGTCCCCACCTCTGAAAAACGAGGAAACAGCAGAT
>JAFAZL010000185.1 GCA_019239815.1 Acidobacteriota bacterium | reverse complement strand
CGTGGAAGCGTCAAGTTTGAATTTTGCGGCAGCGGAATAGGCAATTGGATCTCTCTTGCCGGCGAGGTTCGCGAGGAATCCGGCTTCGTTGCTCGCGAGGCCGTGGGAGAGTTCGCCGCCGCTCAGGCTTGCGACTGCGTCGCGTCCGGCACTGGTGATGGCGATGAGGCGTTGCGTGCGGATCTCGGTGGGAGGCGGCAGCATCGCGCGGAAAACTTCGCCGACCGGGGCGAGGTAGTAGTTGGCGATCCATTGGCCGAGTTCGATGAGTTTGGGAGTGAGTGAGGGAATGTGGTCGATGGATTTGGTGATGTCGCGGATTTTTGTGTCTTGAGGAGCCGTTGAGGTTAGTTCGATTACTACGCCGATCAGAGACTTTTTTCGAAAAGGGACTTGGACGCGGGTACCGGGTTGGATGATTTCGCGGAGGTGGTCGGGGATGGAGTAAGTGAAGAGAGTGCGGAGAGGGACGGGGAGGGCGACGTTGCAGTAGGTCGGCGCGGACATTTGCGTGGGTAGTTTAGCAGGAGAGAAGAAAAGGAAAATCTAAGGCGGAGGTGCGGGGGGCGTGGAGAAAGAGGTCGACAGTTGAAAGTCGAAGGGGAAGGGCGAGAGGGTTAAATCTTGCGGGCATGGGGCGCAGCGGTGCTGCGTCCGTACACGATTGAGGTTGATGCGCTCGAGCGAGATTGGACTGTACGTTGAGATCCTTCGGCGTCCTGCGGACGCCTCAGGATGACAACGCATTTTAGAGTGGCGACAAAAATAGACGGACACGGGGTTAATCCTTGCCGGTTGCGATTTTTGTGCCGCGGTTGAACTGTTTCGTGGCTTACATCTTGCGAGCATGGGGCGCAGCGTGCTGCGCCCCATACTCGCGTTGTGATTAGTGGTGGTGTTCGTGTTCTTCGGCGTGGGGGCGGTTTTCGCGAACGGCGTTGCGTTCGTGTTCGCTGCGCGGGATCGCCTCGTGATGTTCGACGAAGCGCGCGTTCGGCGGTGCGTTGTAACGGTGCACTTCGTATGGATGAACGTAGACGCGGCGGTTGACCCAGGTGCGACCCCACGGGCGATTGTTGACGATCACGACGTGATTGCCCCAGACGAAGTGGCTACTGCCCCAGCCCCACGGACGGAACCATGTGCCGATGGTGACGCCGAATCCGAAGCCGATCGCGCCGCCGACGAAGAAGCCGGGACGCGGAGGCGCGAAGACGACGACGGGATTGTAGTAAGGCACGACGATAAATGCCGGATTGACCGGCTCGATGTCGATGTACGGGCCGTTGCTGACGACGATCTGCTGGTTCGTGCGCAGGTAGCCGTATTGATAGGCGCGGTGGCGTTCGCGCTGCACGGCGTCCATCACATCGGGGCGCTGCGCGAGAACGGCATTGCCGAGATCGTTGGTCCAGTTGATGTCGCCGGCCATCATGTCGAGAACCGATGGGAAGGGAAGCAGCGCGAGAACGCTGGGATCCCAGGGAAGCTGATCCTGATTGATGGCGTCGGAAAGTTGCTGGCCCTGGAGGTAGTGATGTTCGTCGGACCAACGCGCGGCGTCGGGAATTTGATCGCCGAAGGTTGAGGCGGTCAGGATCTGCGCGAGCAACGGGTCGGGATAAAGCGCGATGCGCGAGACGAGGCCATCGAGTTGGGCTGGTGCAAAGGACGGCGGGGGAGTTTGGTCATAGCCGCCCTGCTGATCGGGCGGCGGTGGCGCCTGCTGGTCCTGCGCGTAGGCGACTGGAATCAAAAGCGAAGCAGCGAGAAGCACGGCGAGGCAGCTAGAAGCAAGCCTTTTCAAAGCGGACTCGGTTTTCATGGAGATCTCTCCTCGGTTCTACGACGCGCTCGTTCCGAGAGTCGTTACGAATGTTCTTGTCCAGTTGTAGTAACCCGCAATAGGTGGATTTGTTGCGGAATGCGCGGAAAAGGCCTGTATTTGCTGGGTTTTAAGCGTTACGGCGCCAGAAGGCGTAGGCGGGGAGGCCGAGAACGAAGAGGATGACGGCGACGACGATGTGCTGAAACGAGGCGGGGTCGTAGAAGGCGAGTATGACGGCGTTGGCGACGATGGCAGCTGCGGCGAGGACGAAGAGGAGCGGAGTGAAGGGGTAGCCGGGGACGCGATAGGGGATTTTTGCGTTCGGCGATTTGCGGCGTAGGGGAAAAATCGCGGCGGCGGCGAGACCGTAAAAAATCCAGCCGACGAAAATGACGCCGCCGATGAGTTCGGCGAATTTCCCGGCGCAGGCGAGAATGGCGGACCAGACCCCAAGCGCGATGATCGCGGCGGCGGGAGTGCCGTAGCGCGGATGGACTTCGGCTAATTTTTTGAAGAAAAGATTGTCATTGGCCATCGCGTAGAAAACGCGCGGCGCGGTGAGGATGACGCTGTTGGTCGAGCTGAAGACCGAGATAAGGATGGCGAACGCAACGAATTTTCCGGCCCAGGGACCGAGTGTGGTGGATGCGGCGGTAGCGGCGATTGCGTCGCTTGCGGTGGCGGCTGCGGGGCCGAGTGCGATGAGATACGCGATGTTGGCGACGAGATAGAGAGCGACGAGGATCAGCGAGCCGAGGAGAAATGCGCGCGGGAAGGATTTCTGCGGGTCGATGACTTCGCCGGCGCTGTAGGTGCCGAACTGCCAGCCTTCGTAAGCCCAGAGGACGGCGATCATCGCGAGACCGAATGCGGAGAAGAGTGCGGAGCCGTGTTGCGTGGCGGGGAGAGCGGCGGGGAGTTCGCTGGCGTGATGGCCGAGGGCGAGAAGGATGGCGCTGAGGAGGACGACGGCGAGAGCTTTGATGAGCGTGGTCCAGTTTTGGAGGTCGGAGGATTTGCGGGTGCCCCAGACGTTTACCACGGTGACTACTGCAATCATTCCTACAGCGATGAGTTTGGTGGCGGCTGGAGGAAACGGAACGATTTCGGCGAGGTAACGCGTGAAGGCGTGCGAGAGTGCGGCGATCGTGCCGCTGGCGATGACGAGGAAGAGTGACCAGCCGTAGAGAAACGCGGGGATGCGGCCGAATCCGTCGCGGATGAAACAGTAGAGGCCGCCGGCTTCGGGATTGGTGGCGGAAAGTTCGGCGTAGGTGAGCGCGCCGAGAAGAGAGAGCACGCCGCCGACGATCCATACGAGGAAGGCGGCGCCGACGGAGCCGTCGAGTTGGCGAAGGATCAGGCCGGGAGTGAGAAAGATGCCGGAGCCGATGACGGAACCGATGAAGAGGAGGAGGAGGTCGCGCGGGTGGAGAGTGCGGGAGAGAGAGGACATGGATGCGAGGGCATTGTAATGGAGCGACGGCTATTCGAGGAATGGGGAGGGCATGAAGCAGAGGATGAAGACGAGCAGCGAGATGACGGCGCCGAGGCGGCGGGCGGGGTCGAGTGGTTCGGGGTCGAAGATGGGGACGAAGCGGAAGAAGCGAATGATGAAGAGGAGTGCGCCCCAGACGTACCAGCCAGCCCAGAAATGGAAGAAGGCAAGTGAGATGAGCACGAACGGGAGAATCCAGGAAGAGTAACGATGGAGGCGAGGGCTCAGCGAGCGAAGGATGTGGCCGCCGTCGAGTTGTGCAGCGGGGAGGAGATTGAGCGACGTGGCGAAGAGTCCGACCCAGGCGGCGCGGCCGACGGGATGAAGAAGAATATTCGCGACGGGAGTGTGTGGATAGAAGAGCGCGGCGAGTCCGTGGAGGATGAGCGGCGCGCCGAGGATGGCGCTGACGTGATTTGGATCAGCGAGGCCAGGGACAACTTTTGCGTGAAGGATGCCGAAGATGAGCGCGGGCACGGCGACGATGAAGCCGACGAGCGGGCCGGACGCGCCGACGTCGAAGAGCGCGCGCGTGGTGCGGATCGGGGAACGAATCATGATGAAGGCGCCGAAGGTGCCGATCAGAGATGGGAAGGGAATGAAATAGGGATAGGTGGAATGGATGTGATGGTGGCGGCACGCGAAGTAATGGCCGAGTTCGTGAACGAGCAAGATGGCGAGAAGAGTCAATGCGAAGGGCAGGCCGCTGATGAGGGCGAAAGGATGCTTGTAGAGGAGCGTGAGTGCGTTTAGAAATTCGTCGAAGTTGACGGCCTCGTTTTCGGCGTAGGCTGCGGCGAAGTGGGCGCCGGCTACGAGGCAAGTGCACAGCGTGACAAGGAAGAGAACGATTGCGAGGAGGAGAGTTTTTAGTGGCGGATGCGCAGGGACGGAAGGGTAACGCGGCGGAATCGGGATGAATGGCGGGAGTGATTGCCAGTCGGGCTGCGGTGGGGCGATCGAGATGTTTGTGTCTGGAAAGGAGTCGGTCACTGGGGAAACGGAGCGATATCAGCTCGTTCTCAGTACAGCACAATTTTGGGGCGTTGTGCAAAGAGGCGCGAGCGGCCGAGACGGCGGATCCATAAGTGGCGATGGTTAACGCCGAGAGCCTTCAGCGTCCTGCGGACGCTTCCGGATGACAAAAATTTCGCTAATGCGAGGTGTTATTCGGATTTGGCTGGAGCTTCGAGTCCCTGCAATTCTTTTCCGGGCTTGAAGCGGACGGCTTTGCCTGGCGGGA
>JAFAZL010000166.1 GCA_019239815.1 Acidobacteriota bacterium | reverse complement strand
GGGACGGAGAAAGGATTTGGCGGGAGGGAGCGGCTGGCTTCGCGGTTGCGCGCGGAGAAATTTGACGCGGCGCTGCTGCTGCAGAATGCGTTCGATGCGGCTTGGCTGGTTTGGCGCGCGGGGGTCCCGGAGCGAATTGGGTATGCGCGGGATGGGCGCGGGATTTTGCTCACGAAGTCGATTGCAGTGCCGAAGGTGGGAGAAATTCCGGGGCACGAACAATTTTATTATTTGGAGTTGGTGCGGCGAGCGGGGTGGGCGGAACGAGTTGAAGGAGAGAGGGAGATTTCGTTGGCGGTTTCGCGAGAGGCCGGGGAAGCGGCGGAGCGGAAGTTGATTGCGGCGGGTGTGCGGTCGCGTTCGAATGGCAGCGGGGCGATACGCGTCGCGATTGGCGCAGGTGCTTCGTATGGATCGGCCAAATGCTGGTTGCCGGAGCGGTTTGCTGAGGTTGCGAATCGATTGATGAGCGAGTCGGACGCGGAAATTATTTTGTTCGGGGCGGCGGGGGAGACGGCGGTTTCGAATGCGATTGTGGCGGGGATGAAGCGAAAGCCAATCGATTTGACGGGGAAGACGGCGATCGCGGAATTGCCGGCGCTGCTTTCGCGGTGCCAGCTTTTCATTGGAAATGATTCAGGAGCGATGCATGTGGCGTCGGCGGTTGGATTGCCGGTCGTGGCGATTTTTGGGCCGACCGATCCATTTGGGACGGCGCCGGTAACGCCGAAGTGCACGATCGTGCAGGAGAAGCCATATTGTTCGCCGTGTTTTTTGCGGCGATGTCCGACGGATCATCGATGCATGACGCGAGTGTCGGCAGAGAGTGTGACGGCGGCGGCGCGTGAGTGGCTTCTAGGTTCAGCGACGAGCGCGGAGGTGCGTCCTGTCTAAGCCCAACCTGTCGCGGCCGGCGGTTTTTCTCGATCGCGACGGAACTATCTCGGAAGACGTCGGCTACTTGAATGACGTCAGCCAATTTCGTATGTTTCCGTTCGCGGCAGAGGCCATTCGAAAGCTGAACGATGCAAACCTGCCGGTGATTGTTGTCACCAACCAATCGGGTGTCGGTCGGGGAATGTTTGCGGAGTCGATGGTGCACATTGTGCACGAGGAGATGACGCAGCAACTCGCTGCGGCGGGTGCGCATCTCACGGCGATCTACTATTGCCCGCACATTTCTGAGGATGATTGCGAGTGCCGGAAGCCGAAGCCGGGAATGATTCGACAAGCGGCGCGGGAGCATCGAGTTGATCTGGTGCGATCGTTTGTTGTGGGCGATAGATATGGGGACGTGGAGTTAGCGCAGGCGAATGGCGGGCGGGGAGTGCTGGTGAGGACGGGTTACGGCGCGGAAGATCTGCGCGTCAACGGCGCGGGCTGGGCGCGGCAGCCGGATTTTGTCGCGGAAGATCTGGCGGATGCGGTGGATTGGATTTTGCGGAGCGTGGGGCAGGCAGGATGAAGAAATCGCGAGCGCGGGTTTCGGAAACAAGGGCGGGATCGACTGCGGTTGACCTGGTCGCGCTGGCGGATCACGTTGAACAGTTTGCGAGCAAGACGGTCGTCGTGCTGGGCGATTTCGTTGCGGATGAATTCCAGTTTGGAGAGATTTCGCGAGTGTCGCGTGAGGCGCCGGTCTTGATTTTGCGCCATCGCGAGACGCAGTTGGTGCCTGGCGGCGGAGCGAACGCGGCGAATAATTTTGCGGCGCTGGGCGCGAAGGTTTTGCCTGTCACAGTTGTGGGGCGGGATTCAGCAGGGGATGCACTCGTTGAATATTTTCGCGAACGGAAGATGGATGTGTCGGGCGTGGTGCGCGTCAAGGGACATACTACTCCGACGAAGACGCGATTTTTAGCGGGATGGGCGCACACGGTGGCGCAACAGGTTTTGCGCGTGGACCGGGAGCCGCGGATGGAGTTGCCGGAGGGTGTGCGACAGAAGATTGCGGGCATTTTGCGGACGAAGTTGCGGCGGGCGGATGTGTTGGCAGTGTCGGACTATGGGTTTGGCGTGGCGTCGCCGGAGCTGGTGCGTGATGCGACGGCTAGAAAGAAAGCGCTCGTGACTACGCTCGACAGCCGATATGGGTTGGGTGCGTACGCGAAGGCGGGAATTACGTCGGCGACCCCGAATGAGGCGGAGCTGGAAGCTTTGCATCACACTTCGATCGGGCAGGATGTTGCGGAACTGGACCGGTGCGGGCGCGAGACGCTGGCGGCGATGAAGCTGGACTCGCTTCTGGTGACGCGAGGGCGGGACGGGGTGGCGCTGTTCGAAACGCCAGGACGCGCGATCCATATTCCGATTCATGGGAGCAATCAGGCGGTGGATGTGACGGGCGCGGGTGACACGGTGCTCGCGGCGTATTCGTTGGCGCTGGGGACAGGTGCTTCGGCGTTGGAAGCGGCGCACATTGCGAATGTTGCGGGCGGGCTTGTGGTGATGAAGCGAGGGACGGCGACGGTGTCGCGAGCGGAGTTGCTTGCGGTGATTCGGGCCGAAGCGTCGGGAGCGGGCGCGTAAGCATGCGGGCGACCGCTTCCAAAATTTTGTCGCGCGACGAGTTGAAGAGTGCGATCGCGGAACGCAAACGCAGCGGGAAGCGCGTGGTGTTTGCGAATGGGTGCTTCGATACGCTGCATGTCGGGCACGTACGTTATCTGGAAGGTGCGCGAAGTGAGGGGGATGTATTGGTTGTGGCGGTGAATGATGATGCGAGCGTACGTGAGTTGAAGGGACCTGGACGGCCCATCTTGAGCGAGAATGCGCGCGCGGAGTTGGTCGCGGCGTTGCGGGCTGTCGATTACGTCGTGTTGTTTCACGAGCCGAATGTCGAGCCGCTGCTGGACTTGTTGCGGCCGGACGTGCACGCAAAGGGCACCGACTATTCGAAGGACACCGTGCCGGAGCGCGAACTTGCGGCGCGGCTGGGGATTCGCGTCGCGATCGTCGGCGATCCGAAGGATCATTCGACACGCGGATTTATCGAGACTGTGCGCAAGGCGCCGCATGACTGAACCACGATTCCTGGTGGTGCGATTGGGATCGTTGGGAGATATCGTGCACACATTTCCTGCCGTTGCGGCGTTGCGCGACTCGTTTCCCGCCGCTGAAATCGTGTGGCTGACACATCCGAGGTGGCGAGGACTGGTGGCGAGCAGTGGGCTCGCTTCGGAGATTCGAAAGGTCGAGTCGCGAGATTGGGGATCGGTGCGGGCGACGATCTCGGCGATTCGAGCTTCGGAGTGGCAGTCGGCGATCGATTATCAAGGGTTGTGGAAGTCGGCAGCGTTGCCGTTTCTTGGCGGAGTGAAACGCAGAATTGGATTTTCGTCGGAT
>JAFAZL010000893.1 GCA_019239815.1 Acidobacteriota bacterium | reverse complement strand
CGATCGCGTACTCCGCAAAGGCGACGAAGCGCTCATCATGTCGTTTGATACCGACGTCGATCTTCTCTCGGATTGGACCGACGACCGCGGCTTGCTCGATCGCGCGATTCGCAAGACCCGCATCAACGCTCCGATGGGCGGCGGCATGATCAATCCCGGCCCGGTCGGCGGCAACGTCACCGGCACCGCCTTCTACGACGCCGTCTATCTTGCGTGCAACGAAAAGCTCACCGGCGAGGCCGGACGCAAAGCCATCGTCGTCGTGACCGACGCTCAAGACGAAGGCAGCAAGGTTCGCAAGGAAGAAGCAATCGAGGCGGCGCAGCGCACCGACACCGTCATTCACATCTTGCTCGTCGCCGATTCACGCTTCGGTGGCAACACCGGCGTCGCCAAACAAATGACCGAAGAAACCGGCGGCCGCATGATCGTCGCCAACAACGAGAAACACCTTCAAGAAGCCTTCGACCAAATCTCCGAAGAGCTTCGCAGCCAGTACACCCTCGGCTACTACCCCACCAACAACGCCCGCGACGGCAAATTCCGCAAAATCAAAGTCGACGTCTCCCAACACGACGACAAAGTTCTCGCCCGCAAAGGCTACTACGCCCCCAAAGGCTAGTTACATCTCCGCGCCTAGACCTGCTCGCGAATCGCAGGTAACCAGTCTGCGCTTCAAATGGGTGCTTTCACATCGCCGTATTCATACCGAATCGTGACGTGAGTCTTCGTCCCTTCTCCCGTATCCAGTTCAATCTCGTTTTTCAGAATGACGCCGCTGTTTGAAATCCAGACCTTGCCGTCTGCCTTCGTCTCTTCCGTTTCGCTATGTTCGGTGTAGACCGTCGCCATTTGCCCGTTCACTGATTCGGTTCCAACGCGCTTGCACGCAATCACTTTCGCGTTCTTCTTGTTTTCTTCTTCCTGCGCCTTTGTCTGTGCCACCGTCATCCGGCTTTTCTTCCAGGTTCCGTTTACTTTGAGATAGCGTTCGCCGCCAACCGTGATCAATTCGCTCACCATCGACTTCTGTCGCGGGTCAGCCTGCTCTTGGTAAGCATGGTTCGGCGTATCGAGCGTCTTGTCGTTCGCGTCGAACACCGCCTTGCAAGCAGGGTCGATCGTGGGAATTGCGAGTGACGCGTTACCAGCATTTGCACCCCGCGCCGCCGGCGCCGCAGTAACCCCAACAAATCCGGCCGATCCGACCAGCAAAGCGGCAAGCATCACCGCGCACGCTCGCTTCTGTTCCGTCATGTGGATCCTCCGTGAAAAAACTGCGGAGAGTATATCTGAGGCGAACGCAACGCCAATCGTAAAGTCACCTAAACGCATTTCGATTCGCCAAATAGGGAAATGTCGAATGGGCGCGAGTCTGAAACCTAACGCTTCCGTATGCTTGAAACTCCCGGATTCATCATCGAAAAAAGCGCGATGTACTCCGCAACGGGTTCGTAATACGATTGCTTGTTGCCGCTTTTCCTCGTCCGGATTTGCGGCGACACCGTCCTGGCCTCGATCGACTGCTGTGCCATTGACCCAAATGAGGTGCATCATGTCTTGCCAATTCCGCGCCCGCCAATCCCGCCGTCAGTTTCTCAAGACAACTTCGCTGGCCGCCGGCGCCGTCGCCCTCGGTTCCGCGCTGCCGGCCAAAGCTTCAACGAAGGACGCTGCGACGGAATGGGTCACGCTCGGAAAATCCAACGTGAAGGTCACTCGCCTCGCGTTCGGCACCGGCAGCTTCAGCGGCCGCGTGCAGCGTGAACTCGGGCAGGAAGAATTCACCAGGCTCGTCCGCTACGCCTACGATCGCGGCATTCGCTTCTACGAAACCGCTGAATCGTATGGCGACATGCACCGCATGCTGGGCGTCGCGTTAAAAGGAATTCCGCGCGACAGTTACCGCCTGATGTCCAAGGTCACCACGCACGACGGTGTGGACCCACAGCAAAAATTCGACGAACTGCGAAAGCTGGCGAACACCGAATATTTCGACATCATGCTGCTGCACTGGCAGCACACCGGCACTTGGCCTCAAGACACGGTGCGCTGGCAGGACGGCATCATGGAAGCGCAGCACCGTCAGGCCATCCTGAGCCACGGCGCATCGATGCACGGCTTGCCGGCGTTGCGCCAGGCGCCTCAATTCAAATGGCTCGATGTCGCGATGATTCGGATGAATCACAAAGGCGCCAGCATGGACGCCGAAGACTTCGCCACCTCAGGACTCGGCAACGTCCCCGAAGTCGTAACCCACGTGAAAGAAGTGAAGAAGAACAACACCGGTATCATCAGCATGAAGCTCATCGGCGAAGGCACCTTCAATCGCGAAGATCGCCAAGCCGCAATGAAATTCGCGTTTCGCAATGCGGGTGTTGATACCGTGACGGTCGGTTACAAGAACACCGCCGAAATCGACGAAGCGATCGAAAATCTGAACGCCGCGTTCGTGTAAGCTTTCGCGCGATTGCTGAACCTTTTTCCCGCCTTTTCTATTTTTTGTCTGCTATTTCTTCGTTTTCGATTTTGCGTACATCTTCTACTTGCCGAGTTTGTCTGTAAAAAATTTCGCCATGCGATTCAGCGTGTCGGTGGTTTCCGGCATTTCGTAGTGATACCAAAATGCGTGTGGCAACGCTTCGTAAACGAGGAGTTGCGCGTCGACGCCAGCTTTGGTCAGAGCCAGGTGAAACATCGCGGTGTCGCTGAGCAGCAAATCCCGCGTGCTGGTCACCAGCAGGCTCGGCGGCCAGCCTTTTAAGTCCGCGTAGATCGGCGACACAACCGAGTCTTTCGGATCGGTTGAGCCGACGTACTCATTTGGTCGCGGCTTGTTCGGGTCGACCGGCTCGATCCGTCCTGGCAATCCCTCGAGCGCGAAAATCTGGCGCGAGTCGCTCGGGCGCGAGAAGTCGGCGGACGTCGAAAACATTCCCAACACGCCGGGCAGCGGCAATCCGGATTTCTTCAATTGCGAAGTCACTTCACCCGTCAGAATCGCGCCGGCCGACGTTCCGAAGATTCCGATCTTTTTTGGCTTGTAGGTTTTCAGCAGCTCTTTGTAAACGGCAACCACATCATCGACTGCGGCTGGAAACGTATTCTCTGGCGCGAGGCGGTAGTAGACGGAAACGACTTTGATTTTCGCAAGATTCGCGATCGGCACGCCTTCGATCAGCGAGCCGGAATCAGAATTGAAGCCGCCGCCATGCAGATTGATGAGCACGCGATCGCGATTCGCTGCAGGCGTGTCGAGAGGCGTGATGATGTCGGTTTTTACGCCGGCAGTTGTGGTCTCTTCGACTTTGACGGGGAAAAGGC
The DNA here is from genome assembly GCA_019239815.1 of Acidobacteriota bacterium. The sequence goes on along the minus strand of JAFAZL010000893.1, from coordinate 3,868 downwards.
GCTTCGCTTCGGCGGATTGTTTTGCGCGCCATTCGTCAGTGCGCTTGCGGCGATCTTCGAGTGATTCGGGCCCGGTGTTGTTGCGATGCGTAAGTCCTTCGAGGTATTTCTGCGCTTCGGGTGAAACTGTGGAAGGCATCGGCACGATGCGCGTGACGTGAGCGGTACCGTCGGCGTCAAATGTCGCCGAATCCGCAGCAGTCGGCGCTTGTGCCGCAGGAGGAGTTTGTTGGCAACCCGTGAGCGCGACGCCGAGCACTGCCAGTACGACAGTCGTTCCGTTGAAAAATTTCACTCGACCTCCTCAGATTTTCGCTGCGCAGTCTGCCTCAATCAAATGAAGTCGGCAACGACGGATTGCGATGATGCTCGAACATGTGATGGATTTGGGGTTCGATGACCCGAGTCAGCGAGAGAGGCGGCAGCTTCGCTTCCGCGAAGAAATCGACGCCGCTGGTCTCGACGCTTTCGGCAGCGCTACCTCCGCGCAGTTCGCAGAGGAAGAAGAGTTTGAAGACGTGGTATTGAATCGGCGGATGATTGTGTTTGTCGCGATCGTAAACCGCAGCCAATTTCTTAACGACGACATCGAATCCCGATTCTTCTTTCGCCTCACGGACCGCCGCGAGACTTGGTGAATCGCCGACGTCGGCCCATCCGCCAGGCAGAGTCCACATTCCGTCCGAGCGTTCTTTCACGAGCAGGATTTTGTCGTCACTGAAAACTGCGGCGCGGATGTCGATCTTTGGCGTCGCATAGCCTTCCTCAAATTTGAAGCGCTGCAGAACCGACGCGGAGTCATCGACACCGGCACCGGCAGCCATGATTTCAGCGGCGATGGAACGCAGTTCGTTGTACCGCTGCTCGTCGTACGGATCCTTGCAGTAGGCCAGCCCATTTTGCGCGAGCGATTGCAGCCGCCGCGACCACTCGAGCCAGCGCATTTCACTCTTCACTCGCTCCCGCCATTCGGCATCGGCAGTGCGGTTTCGCCTGGGTTTCGCCTTTGGGGGGGGGGGGGTATACCCCCATGATTTTCCCAAAGAGTGAATAACACGCTTGTTTTGAATCGGTTACAAAACTACGGAAAACAGGAGTGTGTATCTGCTTGAAATTGCTTGGCTTGCGGGAATGCGTACTTCGAAAAACGCTCATGGCAATTCCATTCGAACACTAAATGCAATGATATCATAAAGTTACGGACGTGTCAAGAGCGATTTGAGTGACGCCTTAGGCGAAATCCCTGTCAAGCAGGTGGGCCGGAGTCTCGGATCGAGGTGACCCCCACGGAATCAGGCGTGGCGGGGGCGCATTGCGTGACGGTCGATGCGGAAGGTGCGGACGGCGTTGGAGCCGTCGGTGATAACCACGTTGGCTGGGAAATGGGAGCGCCGAATCTTAAATGTTGGCGTTGCGCAGCGGATCCGCCCATTGCTGTCGATTTCGCCGCTAAAAACGACTCCGCCTTGATTACTAACGATCAGCAGCCTGTACGGTCCGTCAAAGGTGCGACTTTCGGTGGCCCGGACCATCACTGCCATTTCTGATAGCAGGCGACCTATGATGGACTTATAGCTAAGCGGCCCAGGTTGACTGTGCGCCGAACCGCTCGGTCTCCATTGGACGGATCGATCCTGAATGGACATAGCCCCTCCTTGATCCGCCGGCTACGCGTCCCGCTTGAACTCTCGTCCGTTCGTTGGAACTGCTGGAAAGCTCCGTAAACCTACTAAAGAGGATGCTGTACGGTCACCGTTGGTTGACTTCCACTTTCAGACAATGTACCGGCCAAAGCGGAAGCGCTGATTTGACGACGCGAAGGGGACAATCGTCGCGCGACGGTCCGCGAAAACCGGTCGGGGGATTTCCGCCGTATACAGGACGTTGAATTGACGCCCCGATTCGGTGCCAAGAGCGAAGTTGAGGGGGTACGAACGGCTACAGCCCGGCCGCACCGGCGTTGACCATGAGTGGCGAGGCGACTACCATCGTGGAATTGCTTATCCATTTATTTCGTTGGGATTACAAAGCGGCGGCCGGATGACGCGCTGCGGGAAGTTTGTGCATGCAGATTGGTGACGGACAGACGATCGCGCATTACCGGATAATCCGCAAGCTGGGCGGCGGAGGGATGGGAGTGGTGTATCAGGCCGAGGATACGAAGCTCGGCCGGCTGGTGGCGCTGAAATTTTTGCCGATCGAGACAGACCGGGATTCCTCGGCGCTGGCACGGTTCTTACGGGAGGCGCGAGCGGCATCGGCACTGAATCATCCAGGCATCTGCACCATCTACGCGATTGAAGAGTATGAGGACCGGACGTTTATCGCGATGGAGTTGCTGGAGGGTGAAGGGCTGGACCGGATCGTGGCGGCGGGTTCGATGCCGGTCGCCAAAACGACAGAGATTGGAATCCAGCTGGCGGACGCTCTGGATGCGGCACACAAAAAAGGAATCGTTCACCGCGACATCAAGCCGGCGAATATTTTTGTGACCGAGCGCGGGACCGCGAAACTGCTGGATTTCGGCCTGGCGAAGTTGCTGAAGGATGTGGACGACATCGATGGTGAAACCATCGGGAATACGACGAATTTGCTGACGAGCCCGGGGATGGCGGTCGGGACGATTTCGTATATGTCGCCGGAGCAGGCGCGCGGCGAAGAGTTGGACGGACGGAGCGATCTGTTTTCGCTGGGCACGGTGCTGTACCAGATGGTGACGGGAAAGCAGGCGTTTCCGGGATCGACGAGCGCGGTGGTGTTCGACAATATTTTGCACCACCCGCCGGTCGCGCCGGTGACGTTGAATCCGTCTGTGCCGGCAGAGTTCGAGCGGATTTTGAATAAGGCACTGGAGAAGGACAAAGATTTTCGCTATCAGGTCGCGGCCGAGATGCGTTCCGACCTGAAGCGGCTACAGCGCGAGAGCGATTCTGGGCGAACGCCGGCGGCCTCAACCGGTGCAGGATCGGCGCAAAGAGCCGCGGCGAGCGGGACCGGAGGTGTCGCGATAGCATCGGGTGGATCAGGTGCTGTCGCGACGCCAACACCGTCAGCACCGATGCCAGCTGCGAGGGCTGGTAGTTCGGCATTCGTGCAAGCAGCGAAGGGCAACAAGCTGGGACTGGGCGTCGGAATCTTGATCACGTTGGCTTTGATCGCGGCCGCCGGCTTTGGGGTCTATTCCTTCGTTAAAACGCAACGCAGCGTACCGTTCGAACACTTTTCGATCGAAAACCTGACGAACAATGGACACGTCTCGCTGGCGACGATTTCCGCCGACGGAAAATATTTGATGGACGTCCACGACGAGAATGGCTTGCAGTCGTTGTGGCTGCGCCACATACAGTCCGGGAGCAACACGCAACTAATCGCGCCAGCGGCAACGCGATATTCGTCGCTGATGTTTTCGCCCGACACGAACTGGATCTACTTTGTGCGGCGCGATGAAGCGGAACACACGATCTCGATTCTGTATTCGGCGCCAGCGCTGGGCGGCACACCCAGGGAATTGATCAAGGACGTGGACAGCCCGATTTCGTTTTCGCCGGACGGAAAGAAATTTGTTTACTTGCGCGAGCGGCACGACACGCCGAATTTCGATTTGCTGATGGCCAATGTGGACGGCACGCCAGATCACGCCGTGTTTACGAATCAGGCCTTCGTGACGGACAGCGCCGTGCCCGTGTGGCTGCCCGACGGCAAAACGATTGTGATTCCGGTGTCGCAGCCAACAGCGAATTCGCTGGGCGGACTTGCGATGTTCGACGTGGCCACGGGCAAACGAGAAGACGCGGCCTTGAACTCAGACCGGATTTATTACGAGCCGGCGTGGCTTCCCGGAGGAAGCGGCTTCATCGTTTCCGCTGCA
>JAFAZL010000821.1 GCA_019239815.1 Acidobacteriota bacterium | reverse complement strand
AGGCGACGGACATGAGCCTGAAATGCGTGACGGATTGCCTGAAGGGCGGCTCGCCGATTGCGATTTTGACGAAGGATGGCGATTTGTATTTGCCGATTTCAGACAAGATGCCGGATTTTAGTCAGCGGGAGAAGCTGATGCCGTTTGTGGGAAGTATGTGCAGGCGACGGGGATTGCTTTTGAGCGGAACGGGATGCGGGCAATTGTGATTTCGGAGATTGTGGAAGTGAAGAATGTGAAGGTTAAGGATGAGGGGGAGTGAGAAAAGCCACTTCGCTCTTGTGAGCGCTTGATCGGCCCTCGTTTTAGAATTGGGCCAGGCTTCATCTAAACCCGCACCCTCTAAAATCTGAGGGTGCGGCACCCAAAATCCTGTGGAATCCGCAGATTTCTTGACCCATTGCGCGGGGGTCGACTACACTTACTGATTCGGAAATGGCTGCGGGTGCAGCCTGTCTGAGCGCGATTCCGGGTCGAAACTCGGAACGATCGCGAAACGTAATACAAAGTGAACCGAGGGAGGCAGTACCTTGCCAAAGAGGACTTATCAGCCGCGGAAGCGGCGGCGTGCGAAGACGCACGGATTTCGAGCGAGAATGAAGAGCGTAGGCGGCCGGAAAGTGTTGGCGGCACGCCGTAAGAAGGGACGTCATCGGCTCACCCCTGAGTAAACCGGAGGGCCTCGGATTTCCTCGTGCAGTGCGGCTGGTGCGGCGCGGTGAGTTTGACGCCGTGTATCGCACCGGTAAGCGCAAGTCGAACTCCCACTTCACCGTATTTTTTCGAGCCAACCAGATGCCTTACAGCCGATTCGGTTTCAGCATCAAAAAGGAGATCGGCGGGGCAGTGGTGCGCAATCGTATCCGGAGACGCGTGCGTGAAATTGTGCGGCTGCATCGCGAGGAGATCGGCGCAGGGTGGGATTTGGTGATCCATCCGAAGAAAGTTGTGGTGCGGGCGGATTTTGCGGTGGTGACGGCGGAGTTTTTGCGGGTTGTGAAGGGCGGGATGGCGTGATGGCGGCGACGCCGATGACGCAAACAGGCGAGACCAACGTGGAGAACGGCGGCATTGTGCCCACACATGTTGGCGGCCCGGCGCGAATCGGGTTGATGGCGCTGCGGTTTTACAAAGCTTACTTGTCGATCCTGTTCGCGGGGCAATGCCGGTTCGTGCCAAGCTGCTCGCAGTATTCGTATGAAGCGGTGGAGCGGTTTGGGCTGGCGCACGGCTCGTGGCTGACGCTGAAGCGGCTGCTGCGGTGCCATCCGTTTTCGGGGAAATTTGGGTATGACCCGGTGCCGGATTGCTGCGGTGACGGTGAGCATGGGCATGCGGTGACGGCGGGGAATTTCGAGGGACACAGTTGAGCGACGCGGAAAAACCAAAATTCGGGCACGAGATGCGGCTCCTGGTGGCGTCGCTGCTGTCGATGGGCGTGATTTTGTTGTGGACGAAGTTTTTCGCGCCGAAGCCGCCGGCGTCGCTGAACAAGAGTGGAACGACCGCGCAGAGCGGCCCAGCTACAGCGGGATCGAATGCGGCGAATTCGGGTACTGCCGGGCCGGGCGCGACGGCGATGGCGCCGGCGAAAGGCACGGCGAATGTTTCGGGCGGTGCGGGCGCTGGGGCGGCCCAAGCTGCGGTCGCGGCGAAAGCCGATACGCAGGAACACGGGGTCACCGTCGAAAACGAATTGTACCGCGTGGTGTTTTCGAATCGCGGCGCGGTGGTCAAGAGCTGGGAACTGAAGAAGTACATGGACGATTCGAAGCCGCAGAAGGTGCTGAACGTGGTGCACCCGGAAGCGGCGCAGGCGACGGGCGGCTGGCCATTCGCGCTGATCTTTGACGATCCTCAATTGCAGTCGGCGGCCAACGACGGGTTGTATGTCGTGACGCAAGCGCCGGCCGCGGGCGGTGCGAAATTTGACGGCAGCGACCCGGAATTTTCGTGGAGCAACGGGCAGCTGGAAGTCACAAAGCGATTTCACTTCGACAATTCGTATGTAGTACACGTCGAGACGATCACCAAGCTGAACGGATCACCCGTGGTTGCCGGGCTCGCGTGGCTCGGCGGATTCGGCGACTTGACGGTGCAGAATCCGTCGCCGATCGATTCGACGTCGGTGTTTTACGATGAGAGCGGGAAGCTGACGAACATCGCGGCGAAGAAGCTCGATGGGCCGGAGAAGTGGGCCAACGGCGTCTGGCAGGGCGGCAAAGACTGGACCGGTATCGAAGACCGCTATTTCGCGGCGGTGTTTTTGCCGGGTGCCGGACCGGCGCCGGGAACCATCGAAGCCCGCTACTGGCGCGATTCCCGCAACGTGGTGGTCGATGGTAAAGACACGCCGGAAGCTGTGCCGCAGGTTGCGGCTGCGACGCCGCAGCCGATGGGGCTGCGCGTTTACGTCGGCCCGAAGGATTACGACGACCTGAAGAAAATGCGGCCCCCGCTGCACTCTCTGGTGAATTTTGGCTGGCTCGAGTTCATCGCGGATCCGCTGTTCCACGGCTTGAA
>JAFAZL010000808.1 GCA_019239815.1 Acidobacteriota bacterium | reverse complement strand
GTCCAAGGCGAAATGAGTGGTGAACTGGTTCTGCCGCAAGATTTCCAGCAAGACTTCTTTCTGCATACCTTAGCCCCCGAAACGCCATAGTCCAATGATTCGTCGCCAGCCTACGGATCCCCAATAAAAAGCGTTCAGCGGAAAAGGTCCGTGGTGGCGCGGGTGGAGTTCCATTCCCGGAAGGAGACGGAACCATGCCAGCCTTCATCCATCGCTTTTTCGAGGGCATGGAACGTTTCGGAAGTGTATTGGGACTTGTGGCATTCGAAGGCCCGCTTGAAATTCTCAAAATCCGTAGGCGAGTAGGAAATGGAAACTTTCAGATAGGCCGGATCGGTCGTGTGGAACGGAAGGGAAGCCGGCCAGGTCGCGTTGAGGGGCTTGGCTTGCGCGGGAGTGACACCCGGATAATAGAGTTTGACGTCGGATTTTTGCGATTGCACCACCTGGGTGACCGCATCGGAGACGAGGCGATGGTCGGGATGGCCGTAGCCGCCGTCAGGCCCCCAGGTGATGATGACCTGAGGGTGAAGCTGGTCGATGAGTTTCTGCACATTGTCGGCGACGGAATGAATATTCTTCGCGAGGGGATTGGTGATGGCGCCAAGTTCGCCGTCATTAAGATTGAAGAAAATCGGCGGCTCGATGCCGAGTTCCTTGCAAGCGCAGGTGGCTTCGGCGCGACGCGCGGCGGCGAGCGCGTCGCCTGCGGGAATCTTGGCGAACTCGGTGGCTCCTTTTTCGCCTTTGGTGGCAATAGCGAGGTAGACGTGGACGCCTTCCCGTGCGTAGCGCGTCAGCGTGGGTCCCGCGAAGACTTCGTCATCTGGATGCGCGAAAACAGCCAGAAGCACACGCTGGGTGGGAGTTTGTTGTGCGAAAACCACGGCGCTGAACAGCAGCGAAGCTAATAGTGCGACGATCCTCATGAGAGTCCTCGGTGAAATCGATGCAATCCTCGCACGAACGTAATCATCTTGGCCATCATGAATTGACGAACACCGTTTCATGCTTGGCATGACTCGCGGTCGCGAGCCAGCCCTACCGACGCAATCATTGGGAATCGCGCACAATGCGGGATAAAATCGGACCCCATGAAATCCATCTCACATGCGCTGCTCTCGTCTGTTTCTGTTGCTGCCGCAATAGTCTCTGCCGTTTTTCTCATCTCGTCGTTGCATGCACCCCCGACCGCACGCGCCGGCTCAAGGCTCGCCCACGAAAATCCCGCGGTCGACGCCTCAGAAGAGCACGCGGTCCTAGCGCCGATAAAACAAATGTTCGATGGAATGGCGAAACGTGACGCCGCTGCGATCAAAAACCCGTTACTGACCGGCGGCACGATGGTGCTGATGAGAGACGGCAAGCCGGTTCAAATGACTTTCGAAGATTTTGCCGAACGGGTAGGGAAGCCTGGCACCACGAAAATTGAAGAGAGAATTCATGATCCGCTAGTTCGGATCGACCACGATCTGGCCGTGGTCTGGGCTCCCTTCGAATTCTTGGCGGACGGCAAGGTCGACCACTGCGGCACCGACTTGTTCAATCTCGTTCGTGTCGACGGCAAATGGGTCATCGCCTGCATCGCCGATACCGGACGCAAAGATTGCGCCCGTAAATAAACGAGCTGACGGCCGTAATACTGATTTCAATACGAACAGGAGCCCCCGATGCATGTTGGCACCGATGAAGAAGTCGTGCGGATTCTCACGAATGATAAATGGAATTCCGGCATTCGGGCGGACCAGCAGAACCTGTTTTACGACGGTCCTGAAGCGAACTGTATCGAGTTGAAGTTCCCCGACTGGCCCGGGCGGGCCGCGTATTTTTCGTCGAGGGCGTCAAGATTGGGTCTTTCCTATGGCGAAGAGCATTTTTCAGGCGCGGTACTTTGGATCACCTATTCAGAACCCGGAAGTCTCGCGCCAATTGGGTGGAAGCAGGTCGAGAGAATGCGGCAAGGATTCGGTGAGAATCGATCACTACAAACGGCGAAGGCACAATTCTTCAGAAGTGACGAGCTGCTTGATTTGAGAGCGTTTCTGCTGCCTTGTTTTGTGTTTGGGTGGGACGCGTACTTGGTCCCTTTCGGAAGAAACGATTTTTTCGTGCACGTCAGTCATGATGAATATTGGGGGAGTCATCGCGCGAACGCGAAAAGCATATGACGAGCTATTTGCAGAGTTGGCGGACCTGAATCCAGTGGAATCGCCCCGTATGCGAAGGCGATTTTGCAACCCCGGCTAGCTTAAGCGGACAGGCTACAGTTAATACTGACCGGGAGGTTCAGCGAGACGCTCCCAAAAACACGACCATAGGAACAAACCAGGGAGCGGAAACGCCACTTCACTCCATCTATTTCACTAATTCGCCACATCGCAAAACCCAATTTGACTCCGGCCGGGTCCCAGCCGTATCCTGCTTGTGGAAATGTCATTCTTCCGCCAGACCGTGTGTTGTCCATTCATCTGCACCGCTGCGTGTCATAACGCTGCTTGTTGCAAGACACACATCTCTGGCCTTCCGAGCTATCGAACTTAGCTAGACCTTAATCTCAAGTTCCGAAGCCCACGTGCCAGAGTCCAGGCAACGTGGGTTTTTTGTTTTTAGGGCGGGCCTTTTCAAAAGGAAGACGGCAAATGGCTGAAAATACGACGGAAACGAAAGCGCAAAAGGTCGAGCGCCTCAAACGCGAAAAGTTCGCGTGGGCGCGCTTCGACGAGATCAAGGAATTCGCGCGCACCGGCCGCGCCTCGGTCACGCCCGAGTGGGCGGGTACCTACTTCCGCTCCTGGGGCATTTACACGCAAGGCGACGGCGTCGGCGTCATCGGCGGCAAGGGCGGCGAAGGCAAGGCCACCGAATATTTCATGGTGCGCATCCGCATCCCCAACGGCCTCCTCACCAGCGCCCAGACACGCGCGATCGCCGATCTCTCCGAGCGCCACGCCCGTGGCATCGCCGACATCACCGTCCGCCAAAATATCCAGCTTCACTGGGTCACCGTCGAATCGCTGCCGGAAGTCATCGAGACTCTCTGGTCTTCGGGCCTCACGACGATTGGCGCCTGCGGCGACGTCGCCCGCAATGTCACCGGCTGCCCCCTCGCTGGCTTTGACGCGCACGAATTCTGCGACGCTTCGCCCCTCGCGCTCGAAATCAATCGCCAGCTCGGTGGCAACGAGGATTTCTACAATCTACCGCGCAAGTTCAAAATTTCCGTCACCGGTTGCCGCTCCTGGTGCAATTACCCGGAGATCAACGACATCGGTTTCACACCGGTCACGCGCCGCCGCGCTCGCGGCCTTGAAACCGGCTTCTCCGTTCGCGTTGGTGGCGGCCTCTCCACCACGCCGCACTTGGCTGTCCGCCTGAATGCCTTCGTTTCCTGGAATCAGGTTGCACCGGTCGCTCGCGGCATCGCCGAAGTTTTCAAAGCCGCCGACGTCCTACGCGAAAATCGCGAGCGCGCCCGCCTGAAGTTCCTCTTCTTGCAGCACGGCTGGACCGCACAGAGCTTCCTGGCCGAACTCGAGCAGAAAATCGGATTCAAGCTCGATCCTGCCGAACCGGAAGAAGTCCCGTCCGACGTTCATCGCGATCACGTCGGCATCCACGCCCAAAAACAGCTCGGCTTCTCCTACGTCGGCGCCAACGTCCTGAGCGGCCGCATCACTCCGGATCAGCTTCGCCTCGCCGCCGATCTTTCCGATCGCTACGGCGATGGTCATATCCGCAACACGGTGATGCAGAACCTCGTCATCGTGAACATTCCCGATCGCAACGCGATCCGCGTCGCCAGTGAGCTGACCGCCGCTGGGTTGCCGGTTCGCGCGGCCGCATTCGCTCGTGCGGCCGTGGCTTGCACCGGCACTGAATTCTGCAAACTCGCTCTCACCGAAACCAAGGGCTTCGCCCGCTGGCTTGCGACCGAACTCGACGAACGCATCCCGGGCTTCCAGGAGCAGCTCCGCATCAACGTCACCGGCTGCCCCAATAGCTGCGGCCAGCATTGGATCGCCGACATCGGCCTGGAAGGCAAAAAGATCAAGCAGAACGGAAAAATGGTTGACGCCTACTACTTTTGCATCGGCGGAAGCGTCGGAGAATTCGCCTCCATTGGCCGTCCAGTTGGCTATCGTTGCGCCGCCACCGATGTGCCAGATGCGATCGAGCGCCTGATGAATCAGTTCACACAAAACCGCAAAAGCGGCGAGAATCTGCGCCAGTTTTTCGCGCGACATTCCAACGACGATCTGCGCTCGATTCTCGCTGGTGGTTATGCGGCTTCGGTCGAACGGGATACCGCGACGACTGGCCCCGTCCCGGTCGGAATCGAAGGCTAAATGGGCAAGGTGTATCTCATCGGCGCGGGCCCGGGCGACCCCGAGTTGCTCACGGTTAAAGCCGCGCGCCTTCTTGAGCGAGCGACGGTCGTTCTTCACGATTCGCTCGTTAGCCGGGAAGTGCTCGCGCTGATTCCTGCGACCGCCGAGATTGTCGACGTCGGCAAACGCGCAGGTCAAAAACTACTCACCCAAGATGAGATCAACTCTTTGCTCGTCTCGTACGCGAGAAGCCACGACGTCGTGATTCGTATGAAGGGTGGAGATCCCACACCGTTCG
>JAFAZL010000773.1 GCA_019239815.1 Acidobacteriota bacterium | reverse complement strand
AAGGCCGCTCGATCGATTGAGTGGGAAGCGCCATGGATGAATCCAAAGGATTACGCGGGCTCACTTATAAGTGGCGCGGTGCGACAGAGGTCGAAGAGAACGCTGTTACGAAATGGCGATCGGAAGGGGCCTTAATGGTTCCTCTTGCGTTGAGTTATATATCAATTAGCAGGAAGAGCGTTTAGAAAAGCTGTAGGAATCGAGCCTGAGCTCCTGCTAGCTTTCTGATAGGCGGCGAGTGAGCGCGAACGATTATGATGAAGTGTGACCGAAAATTCGGAAATCAGTTCAGTGGATACTCCGCGGACAAGCGCGCTGAAGTTTATTGGACTGTGCGTGCTTGTCGCGGTCGTGGGGTTGTGGGTGGTCGCTGCGCTGGCGTTGGTGGGGGTGCGGTGGATTAATCCTCCCACTACGGCGGTGCATGTCGAGCGGCGATTTCAAGGTGGGATTCGCGGCTCGAAGTATCAGGAGCGGTATGAGTTTGTGCCTTTGAGGCAGATTTCGCCGGAGTTTCAGCATGCGGTGATTGCGGCGGAGGATGGGAGTTTCTATCAGCATCACGGGTTTGATTGGCATGCGATGGAGATTGCGGCGGAAGGCGATATGGAAGGCGGGAAGCTGCGCGGAGGATCGACGATTACGCAGCAGTTGGTGAAGAATTTATTTTTTGGAACGGGGCGGTCGATTTTGCGGAAGGGCGCGGAGTTTACGCTGGTGCCGGTGGCGGAATTCGTGCTGGGGAAGCAGCGAATTCTGGAGCTTTATTTGAATGTGGTGGAGTGGGGGCCGGGAGTCTATGGCGCGGAGGCGGCGTCGCGTTATTGGTATCACGAGTCGGCGCGAAGTATTGACCGAGAGCGAGGGGCGCGGCTGGCGGCGATTTTGCCGCAGCCGCTGAAGCGAAAGCCCGAGCGGATGGAGCACTACAGCGAATTGATTTTGGAACGGATGCGGCAAGTGGGTTGGTAGTCGAGCGTTGGTATTTATCGCGCGTCGTGGCGATGGGTGCGGCGTTGATCATTTTAGGGGAGAGTTTTTGCGACACGGAAACCCATGACGCTGTCGCGGTAGTCGGCGGGATTTCGTTCGCGGGTGGCGGAGCGGAGTGCCCACGTTGGAAACGCGAACCATGAGCCGCGGTCCACGCGGAGGCAGTTGCCTTGGCCGTCGCGCGCGTGAACGTCTGTGGAGGCGGTTTCATTTGCGCGGCCATCGACAGGAGCAGGGGAGTAGGTGTTGTCGTAACAATCTTCGGTCCATTGCCAGACGTTACCGACCATGTCGTAGAGACTGAAGGCGTTCGGATATTTCAGTCCTACCGGATGCGTTTGGTTAGTCGAGTTGGATTTGAACCATGCGTAATCTGCCGCTGCTTCTTCGTCGTCGCCCCACCAGAATTTTGTGTTTGTGCCGCCGCGCGTTGCGTATTCCCACTCTGACTCGCTAGGCAAACGATACGGTCCGTCGGCCGAACTCGGAGAATGCGGGCGCACCTTGTGGTTTAACCACGCGATGTAAGCTTTCGCATCCTCCCAGCTCACGCACACCACCGGATCAAGATCGGTCTGTGTAAATCCGGGATTTTCCCAAGTTTTGTCGGGCAGCTTTTTCCAGTCGAAGCCGTCGATACCGCAGCCATCGGTGACGGAATGGCCAGTCTCTTTGACGAAGGCGGCATATTCGGCGCGGGTCACGTCGTACTTGCCGATAGCGAACGATGGCACGGCGACCTCGTGCTGCGGAGTTTCGTCGGCAACGCCGTCGGGGCTGCCGGCTCGGGTTGCAGCCCATGATTTTTCCGCGGCGGAGGAACCCATGATGAATTTGCCCGCGGGGATAAGTCGCATCTCGGGACACTCGGCGCAGTCGCGGAAAGAATTGCCGGATGTGAGTCTCGATGTGGCAGCTGGTGTGGCGTCAAGCTTCTTCAGCACGTCTTCGACGAAGCTGCGAACTTCGGCGCGGCGTTGTTCGGTGTCGGACCAGGAGGAGAGCGGAGCTGCGTGAGAGTCGATCATGGCGAGCACTTTTTCGGCGTACTGGCGCGCAAGAGTTTTCTCGCCGACCTGTAGATAGGCATCCGCGAGATTGGAGTTGGCGTCAGCGGAGTCCGGATAGGCGAGGAGATTGAGCTTAAAGACTTCGACGCCGAGCTTTCTTTCGGCGGCTGCTTCGCTGTGATGGCCGGCCTTTCCCAGCGCGGCGGCCTGACGCATGTGATCTTCGCCAAAGATGTCTACGTTTACTTCGGGCCACAACTGGGCTTTGGGATCTTTGCGGCGGGCCTCGGCAAGTTGTTGTGCGACGGAGGCGAGATCGCCGGCCGAGTCGATCTGATGCAGGATGGCTGCCGACGCGACAGCGTCAACCGGGGCGTGGCCGGGCGTCTTGGTCAGTGTGGTGACAAACCAATCGACGATGGTGCTGGGGAGTTCCGGGTGGCGCCGGAAGAGGTCGGTGCCGTGACTGCCAGTAGCGGGAACTTTGCTTGCGTCGGAGGTTTCATACCAGATCCACGGACCTTTTGGGCCGAAGTAGTGGATGAATTGTTTTTCCGGGCTGGAGGAAACGTCGTAGAGCCATTCCATGGCTTCGACCGTTGGCGGATATTCGTCGTCGTCGGACACGATGAAGAGGCCGGGGAGATTCGAGGCCTGGCGCAGGAATTTCAATTGCGGTAACAGCGTTTCTCCGGAGATGAGGACGAGGGATTTCAATTGTGTGGGATGGAGCCGTGCTGTTTCGACGGAGTCGTCGACGCCTAGCCATCCGGCGCCGGCAGC
>JAFAZL010000700.1 GCA_019239815.1 Acidobacteriota bacterium | reverse complement strand
TACCAGATGGATCCGTATCTGCATTTCGGGATCCGGCAGACACTTCCAAGGTTCGGTTTTGGCCGCTGGCAGGCCATCGCGGACTGCGACAACATCCTGGCACAGGGGTATGTAACCCTGAACACGTCGGATGGGCGAACGACGCTGGTTCCGGCGTTTCGGACGTTTCGAGGCGGTTTGAGCGTCCAGTTTTAGGTACGATTCAATCGTTTTAAAAGCTGTATGGCTGCTTCCATAAAGTGTATGGCCTCGGATGGGTGCGGCGACGGGCTTCTTAAATACCTGATTCTGCGTTGCTTAGCTGCGGGTCGACCTACAGAACATTGGAAGTCGGTTTGCACCAGTTTTCGAGTACTCGTGTGCCCAGTCCGCTTGAAAGTGGTTCGGTTCGAGTAGATGAAACAGAACCTCAGAGTTAGCCTAGGCGCGGTGGTCCTTGCGTTGGCCACTTTGGCAGCGGTGATCTATGCCTGGATTAACTTCCGCCAGCGGGAAATCTACGACATCCCGGACGACGGGGTGGCCTGGCTCGACACGACTTCGGGCGCCAAGGCTTGGAACGTTACGCCGAATTCGCCGGCGGCACGGGCGGGCATTCGCCCCGAAGATACCCTAGTCGCGATCAACGACGTGCCTGTACATAACCAGGTGCAAGTTACGAAGCGGCTGTGGCGCGCGGGACTTTGGTCGCAGGTTCGCTACAAGCTGGTGCGCGGCGGCAGTGAGTTTGAGACGCGACTGATTACGGTGCCGGCCGAAAAACCTGCTTCGATCGAGAATTACGAGCGCGTTGTCGGGCTGCTGTACCTCTTTATTGGGCTGTTTATCTTCATCCGGCGGTGGAATGCGCCGCGCGCGGTGCACTTCTACGTTTTCTGCCTCGTTTCATTTGTTCTGTTTTCGTTCCACTACAGCGGGAAGCTCGACGCGTTCGACTATGAGATCTATTGGGCGAAGATCGCTTCGCTGATGCTGGCGCCGGCGCTGTTGTTCCACTTTGCGCTGGTCTTCCCAGAGCGTGCGGAGGGCGCGGCGAAGTCGTTCTCGAAGTTGGCGCTGGTCTATGGGCCGCCGTCATTGCTGATTCTGTTCCACGTGAGCATCGCGCTGAATGCACTGGGCTTTGTACCCTGGCTCGGCTCACGGATTTTGCTCGACAAAATCGAGTACAGCTACCTGGCGATTTATTTCTTCGCCGCCGCGCTGGTTTTCTACAAGAGTTTCCGCGAAGCGCCCTCGGGCGTTTTGCGGCAGCAGTTGAAGTGGCTCACGTTCGGCACGCTTGCCGGGACGCTTCCCTTCGGGCTGATGTATGTCATTCCGTTCGTCCTGGACGCAGTGCCGCCGGTCTGGACGAGATTTTCGGCGCTGAGTCTGGTGCTGATCCCGCTGTGTTTTGGTTACGCCATCATTCGCTACCGCTTGATGGACGTGGACATTATCTTCAAGCGCGGCTTGGCGTACACGGCGGCGACCGCGGCGATCGCTTCGATTTATTTCGCGCTGATCGCGTTGATCGCGGAGATTTCGCACGCGCAAACAACCGGCCCGGTCGGCGGCATGATCGCCATCGTCATCGCGGCATTTTTGTTTCAACCGTTCCGCGAG
Source organism: Acidobacteriota bacterium (assembly GCA_019239815.1). Next base: position 2,630 of record JAFAZL010000700.1, on the reverse strand, counting down.
TGGATTCAGGCGCGGCTCGATCGATTTTTCTATCGCGATCGGCTCGACTATCGCCGCACGCTGATCGAATTCGGCAGGACGCTCACCAACGAAGTACGTTTCGACCCGATGCTGGGCTCCGTGATGGACCGCATTTCGCAGACGCTGCTGGTCGATCGACTGGCGATTTTTATGGAAGACCCGATACAACCCGGACAGATGCGTCTTGCGCGCTCGATGGGTGTGCGGCTTTCGGAACCCATGGACCTTAGCTTCCTCGAGCCGGCCCGGCCCGAGTTCGCCCGTGGGGCGCTCTTTTTTGAGTCGCCCCGCGCGGCGAGAGATGTCAGCGATTCGGTTCGCCAGACACTCGAGCAGCTCGATCTGAACTATTTCATTCCGTGCCGCATTCGTGAGCGCACAGTTGCTGTGCTTGGACTCGGTAAGACGGTCGATGGGGATTTTCTTTCGAGTGACGACGTGGAGTTGGTGCAGACGATTGCGGGATACGTCGCGGTGGCGCTCGACAACGCGCAGCTCTACACGTCCCTGGAGCAAAAGGCGCTCGAGATTGCGCGACTGAAAGATTTCAGCGAAAACATCGTCGAATCGTTGAACGTCGGCGTGCTGGCGGTCGACCTGGGCGGAATTGTCGAGTCGTGGAACACGCGAATGGAGAAGCTTTTCAATGTTCCGCGACACGAAGCCGTCGGTCATCAGCTGCGCGCGCTGCTGCCGGAAGAGCTTGCGAGCGAGATCGCGGCGCGCCGTGACGAGGAACAAATCACCGGCATCTATAAACAGAGATTGCATCATCAAGGCAAAGTTTTGACGATGAACGTTTCCATCACTCCGCTGGTGAGCAAATCAGGCGACCGCATCGGGCGCTTGCTGCTCTTTGATGATGTGACGCAGAGGGAGCGGATGGAAGAGCAGATGTCGCAGACCGAAAAGCTGACCTCGCTTGGTTTGCTTGCTGCGGGCGTCGCGCATGAAGTGAACACTCCGCTGGCGGTAATCTCGAATTACATCCAGATGCTGGCGAAGCAGATGCCGGAAGGCGATCCTCGGCAAGGGATCATCGACAAGATCGTCAAACAGACATTCCGCGCGAGTGAGATCGTCAACAACTTGCTGAATTTTTCGCGCACGAGCGCTACCGAACTGGCGGACCTCGATGTGAATCGAGTGGTCGAAGAAACGCTCTCACTGGTGGCGCATCCGTTGAAGACATCGCAGATTCAAGTGGTGAAGCAACTCGGACCGACATTACCTGCGGTTCGTGGTTCAGCGAACAAGCTGCAGCAGGTCTTTTTGAATTTGTTCCTGAATGCGCGCGACGCGATGCCGGGCGGCGGGATGCTTGAGGTTCGCACTGCGGCGCACAACGGCAGCGTGGAAGTCGAAGTCGTCGATACCGGCGCCGGAATTCCCCGCGAGCACATTCACCGGATTTTTGATCCGTTTTTCACCACAAAAGCGAGCGGACGGGGCACGGGCCTCGGCCTCTCGGTCAGCTATGGCATCATCAAAGAGCACGCTGGAAAAATTGATGTTCGGTCCACCCCCGGCAAGGGCACGTCTTTCCACGTCGAATTCCCCGCGGTAAGGAAAGCGGTTCATGTCTAAGGGCTCCATCCTTGTAGTTGACGACGAATCCGAAATTCGAGAAGGCCTGGAAATGCTGCTGGCCAGCGAGGGCTACGGCGTTTCGAGCGCCGAGACCGGCGCGAGCGGCCTCGCGAAGCTGGAAGAGCATCCATTCGATTTGTTGCTGCTCGATGTGAGCCTGCCCGACCGCAATGGACTCGATATGCTGCGCGAGATTCGTGTGCGCGATCCGCAGCTTTCGGTGGTTTTGATTACGGCGTATGGCTCGATCGATATGGCACGCGCAGCGTTTAAGAGCGGCGCGATGGATTACATCACGAAGCCGTGGTCCAACGATGAGTTGCTGGCGCAGGTGGCGCAGGCTGTCGAATCGCGGCGGCTGCGCGATGAGAATCTTCAGCTCAAGCGAGCGCTGAAGCAGAGATTTAATTTTCCGAACATCGTTGGGAAGAGCGACAAGATGCTGGCGTTGTTTGATCTTGTCGCGCAGGTTGCGCCGTCGCGATCGACGGTGCTGATCAGCGGCGAGAGCGGAACTGGTAAGGAACTTATTGCCAAGGCGATACATTCGGCGTCGACGCGCGCGGAGAAGGCGTTTGTCCCCGTCAATACCGGGTCGATTCCCGTCGATTTGTTGGAGTCGCAGCTATTTGGGCACGTGAAGGGCGCGTTCACAAGCGCGATCGCGTCGAAAAAGGGATTGTTTGAGGTCGCGGATCAGGGAACGATTTTCTTCGACGAAATCGCAACGATCAGCCACGAGACGCAGGCGAAGTTGCTTCGCGTGATTCAAGAGCGCGAGTTCATGCGGCTAGGCGGGACCGAGCAGATCAAGGTCGATGTCCGCATCGTCGCAGCTTCCAACGTCGAATTGCTGACGCTGGTGCGTGAGGGGCGCTTCCGGGAGGATTTGTATCACCGCCTGAACGTTATTCACCTGAAGCTGCCTGCGCTGCGAGAGCGGCGCGAAGATGTGCCGGCGCTGCTGGCGCACTTCCTGGATCGCTACTGCAAGGAAAACAGCAAGACGATGCGACAGT
>JAFAZL010000691.1 GCA_019239815.1 Acidobacteriota bacterium | reverse complement strand
TTCAAGCGACATGATGGACAGATTGTTGACGAGTGATTTGCCGGTGGCGTCGGGCATGATCAACGTTTTTTTCGCGTCGTCGTCTTTCTTCTTTTCTTTGTTTTTCGCGGCGTCTTCTTCTTTCATGCGTTCGGAGGCGCGCCAGAGCTCGGCGTCGAGGCGACGCGAGGAATCCTCGGCTTCTGCTGCGTCGTGCGACTCGAGCGCGTGCATTCCAGCGGCAAAATCGGTGAGCGCTGCGGATAGGAATGCTAGATTGGTGAGCGGCGCTGGTGGAGCGGGCGCGGCTTTCAACATTTCCACGACGGCGGGCCAGTCGCCGGCGCGCAGAGCGACGGGAAGGCGCGGATCGAGGCGAGAAATGGAGTCACGCGACGACTGGATGTAGAGCGTGGCGCGAGATTCTCCGCGCGCGCCTTTGAGTTTTGCCGACAACTGCGTGGCGTCCGTGAGGCGGCCTTCTTCCATCAGACTGGCGATCGCGTACATCAGGTTGTGGACGTAGTTCCAGTCGTCGTCGACGCTGACGTGCTGCTCTCGCATGTAGGTTTCGTCGGCGACGGCGGAGGCCGCGAAGGATTTGTCGGCGATCGCGTATTCACCCATGCGATAGAAGATGTGTCCGGGCATGTGGACCATGTGGCCTGAAGCGGGCGCGAGACGACCGAGAATTTCCGCGCTGTGCTGCGCTTGCTCCGGCTTGGGGCTTGCCTCGACGGCGTGAATCCAGAAATGATTTGCGGCGGAATTTTCTGGTTCTTCTTTCAAGACGGCTTGCAAAATGGCGAGGCCTTCGATCGTGCCTTTTTTTGGCTTGCCATCGTCGTCGTATCCATTCAACAAATTCCAACCGAGAAGCATTCGAGCATGGGTATCGTGGGGCGAACGCTTCACGAGTTTGCGAAGGACTTTGACTTCGGCGGATTCCTCGTCTTCGCTGGAGCTGTTGTTTGGGTCGCGGCCGGCTTTTTCGCCCGCGTAGGCTGCTTCAATGTAGAGGCGCTCGTTTTTGGCGGCGTGACTCTTCAGGCTGTCGGCCTTTTTGATCGCTTCGGCGGCGTAGGGATCTTCGGAATTGCGCATGGACTGCGCCAGGTACAAACCCCAGTAGCACATAGCGCAGTTGGGATCGATGCGAATGGATTGCTGGAAGGCGCGAGCGGACTCGTAGTCCCAAAAATCGTAGTAGAGGTTCAGGCCCTGGTCGAACCACATTTGAACTTCGGGCGCGGCTGTGATTTTGACGTGGACGTTGCCGACGCCAGCGATTTTTTCGGGAGCGGGGAGCTTGTCGGGTGGGAGTTCGTCGCGCATGCCCATGGCGTGGCACATGGGTTTTTGGGCGAGAGCAACGGTGGAAAGAGCCAGCGCGAGAAAGGCGAAGAGTGCCGCGCGGATTCCCAATTTAGAACGGCGACAGGTCAGAGCGGGCATGGGTTCCTCACGATGCGAGCGTGCAGCGGGCAGAGTATAGCGCGGTCGCGCGATCGGTTTGTTTTTCGGAGGTCAGAACAGGGTACACCCCCGGTGTTTTCTGAAGAGTGTGCAAGTGAACTGTTTTGAAGGGGTTGCAAAGCTACAGAAAACAGGAATGCGCAAGCACAACAAAGATAAGGGTTTGCGGAGATGCGTGTACGAGCGGCGGTGAGCATCAGCGGGCGATGGAAGGAGTGGAGTGGCCGAAGGGATAATCACGTAGCATGATAGCACGGGATATTTACTTTGTCAATATCATTTATCAATGTGGAATTCGAATGAAGTGATGGGTGATTCGAATGGTGTGACGGGGATTCGAACGCAGAATCGGTGTTGCGGATTGTTGTGAAGCGGCAGCGTTTGATCTAAATGCCGCGATCTGGGGGACGACCGCGGCTACAGGGTGGTTGTTGTTTTGGTCTGGGCGCGGCCGAATCGAAATCTCGTAGTCAGGTATGGGGGCGACGGGAGAAAAATTTGAATGAGGTTGTGGTACGGGTTTTCGTTGGTGAGGGTTAAGTTTTCAGGATTTATGAGACAGGTAAGGCAGTTGATGTGCCGGGCAGAAATATTTCTGAAGCGAATATTCATTCATAGAAAGACTATTTCGGATTGAGATTTTTTGCCCGGAATGCGTCTCCGCCGAACAAGGTTGTACAAGTGTGTTTACCATGATAGCTTTTCAACAATCCCAGGTCAGAAAACTTGTGCTTAGGGGTGGGAATCATGAGCAGTGCATCTCAGCGATTTGAATTGGTAGGTGTGTCTCTACGCAGTGCAATCCAGCGACATGGTTTCGGAATCAACAGGCTGCGATTTAGTCTGATTTTGTCGATTTATATGGCGCTGTTTGCGGTCTGCGCTTTCGGGCAGCAGGGTACGACTTCGCTGCGCGGGACAATTCTCGACAAATCGGGAGCAAGTATCGCCGGGGCGACGGTGACGCTGACGAACGCCGAACAGGCAGTGCAACGATCCGCAACCTCGAGCGATACCGGAGCATACGAATTTGTGTCGTTGCCACCGGGAACGTACTCGCTGCGGGTGGAGGCGAGTGGTTTTCGCCCGAACGATCAGAAGAACCTCCAACTCTTGGTGAATAACCCGACGACGCTGAACGTGACGATGCTGGTTGGGTCGTCGACGGAAACGGTGGAGGTTTCGGCACAGTCCGAGACGATCAATACAACGGATGCATCGCTCGGCGTGGCCTTCGGCGAGAACCAGGTGAAGCAGTTGCCTCTGGAAAGCCGCAACGTGGGCGATTTGCTTTCGTTGCAAGCCGGCGTGGTCTACACGGGCAACAACCCGTCGATCACGGAAGGGCAGAGGGATACGGACACGCGCAGTGGATCGGTGAACGGCGCGCGCAGCGACCAGAGCAACGTGACACTGGACGGTGTGCCGGTAAATCCGAAGGGCGGGTATGCGTTTCAATCGGTGCTGCCAGTGACACTGGACTCCGTGGAAGAGTTCCGCGTAACCACGAGCAACGCAGAAGCGGATGCGGGAAGCGCGGGCGGCGCGCAAGTGGCGCTGGTGACGAAGAGCGGAACGAACTCGATTCACGGGTCGGTCTACGAATACAACCGGAATTCCTTCGTGAGCGCGAACGATTACTTCCTGAAGCAGTCGGAGCTGCAAAGCGGAGACCCGAACAAACCACAATTTTTGAACCGGAATATTTTCGGCGCGTCGGTAGGCGGACCGATCAAGAAAGACCGATTGTTTCTCTTCCTGAACTACGAAGCGTACCGCGATGCGGAGCAGCAGAGCGTGCTGCGAATCGTACCGACGGCGGCGTTGCGCGATGGAGTGGTGCAATACGTCTGCGATGCCGGCGCGAACTGCCCGGGTAATTCGGTCGCGGGACTCAGCGGAGCGACGTACTCGGCAGGAGCTGGAAATTATGTGCTGTCGCCGTCGCAGTTGACGGGGATGGATCCGGCAGGAGCGTTGCCGGGCTACACGGGGCCGGTAGGACCTGATCCGGCTGTCGTGACGTACTTCAATAGCTTCCCAATGCCAAATGATTTCAGCCAGGGCGATGGATTCAACACCGCGGGATACCGGTTCGCAGCACCGACGCACAACACGAAGAACTGGTACATCGGGAAGATGGACTACAACATTACGAAGGACGGGAAGCATCGAGTATCGCTGACCGGATCGATGGCGAATGAAAATCAGGCGAATGCACCGTATTTGCCAGGTCAGGCGCCGGAGACGGATCTCGTCAATTACAGCAAGGGCTTGATCGCAAACTACACGGCGACGCTGAAGAACACGCTGGTGAACAGTTTCCGGTATGGATTCATTCGCGAAAGCATCGGAACGATCGGAAACACGGATCAGCCGTGGAGCACATTCCGTGGCGTCGGCCCGGGCCTTAATACGGACCTCAATTACTCGAAGGAGTTTCAGCGGCCGATTAATACGTTCTGGGACGACCTGAATTGGACGCACGGAAAACATGGATTGCAGTTCGGATTCCAGGTATCGCGGATTCGAAATCCGACGCAGAGCACCACGAGCTCGTTCAGCAACGGATACACGAATGCACAGTGGCTGAATACGTCAGGACTGGCGGGGCGCGCGTCATCGCCACTGAATCCGGCGAACAATGGATTCCCGGCCGTGGACTTCAACGGGTTCGGGACGAACTATGACAATGCGGTGACGGCACTCCTCGGTATGGACGTGGAAGTCAACGCGCAATATAACTACGCACGTGATGGAAGCGTGTTGGCGCAAGGAGCGCCGGTGGCGCGGCACTACGCGGAAAACGGCTACGAGATGTACGTACAGGACGTTTGGAAGGTGAAGCCGAGCCTGACGGTGACAATGGGCTTGCGGTATTCGCTCTTCTCACCGCCGTGGGAGACCAAGGGACTAGAGGTGACGCCAACGGAAAGCCTGAATACGTGGTTCAACGGCCGCGGAGTCGGGATGAACAATGGCGTGCCCTCGATCGATGCCCCGCCGGTGGCGTTTAATTTCTCGGGGCCGGCGAACGGCACGACCGGGTACTACGGATGGGATTGGAAGAATCTGGGGCCGCGGCTCGCGCTAGCGTGGTCGCCAGGATTTGGCTCGGGGTTGCTGCACGATCTGTTCGGTGGTCCCGGGAAGAGCAGCATCCGCGCTGGATTCGGGATTGTGTACGACCGAATCGGCGAGGGGCTGCTGGATACGTTTGATGCAAACGGCGCCTTCGGCTTGTCGAGCAACATTGCAAACGCGGCGGCATCGGAGACGGTAGCATGCACGCCGCGCATCACGAACCTGAACGTGTTGCCAACAACAGACAACTGCGGCGGGCCGATTCTTGTGCCGGCGCCGGCGGCAAATTATCCGGCTCCATTCCCCAGCAATCCCGCTCCGGGCAGTGAAGCGATTACATGGGGTCTCGACAGCAACATCAAGACTCCGTATTCGTACACGCTCGACTTGTCGGTACAACGGGAGCTTGGCAGCGGGTTCACGCTGCAAGTGGCGTACGTCGGCAGGCTGGCGCATCGACTGCTGTCGCAAGCGGACCTGGCGATGCCGCTGGATCCATTCGACAAGGCGGCGGGGATCGACTACTTCGCGGCGGCGACGGCACTGGCGAAGCTGTATCGCAACGGGGTGACGACGAATACGTTCAATCCGAGCATGGTGCCCGCGAATGTGCAGAAGTATTGGGCGGATATTACGCAACCGGTCGCACCGGGAGGTTCGTACGCGATCGGTGCGAACAGCCCTTACGGAAGCTGCGCGACGGGCGGATTGAACGGGACGACGAATCCGACGGTGCTGGCGTTCGATTTGCTTTGCGCCAACTCGTTGAACGAATCGCTATCGATCGAAGAGATGGACGTCAACGGCGTGCCGGACGCGAGCATTGCGGGGCAGAACTATTTCTACCACCTGGGAAATTACACAGGACCGAACGTGTTCTACAGCCCGCAGTACACGTCGCTCTATGGTTTGCGGACGGTGACGAACGCAAATTACAACGCGATGGAAGTGACGCTGCAACACAAGATGACGCATGGCATCCAGTTCGACTTCAACTACACGTATGGGAAGTCGATCGACATCTCGTCGGACGCCGAACGTGTGGGATCGTGGGGCGGTCTAGGCGGGCAGATCATCAACTCGTGGGATCCGAGCGCGGCACGCGCGGCTTCGGATTTCGACCTGAGACATCAGTTCAACACCAACTTCATCGTCGAATTGCCGTTTGGACGCAACCGCTGGATCGCGCACGATGCGAACAAATTGGTGGATGCGGTGATTGGAGGATGGCAACTGTCGGGTCTGGCGCGATGGACGAGCGGCTTCCCGGTGACGGTCGACAACGGCGGACAGTATCCGACGAACTACCAACTGGAAGGGCATGCGGATCAGATCGGGCCGGTGCAGACGGGGACTTTCTACACTGGACCGAACAACAACGGCGTTGGAAATACGGCGCCGAATTTGTTCGCGAATGGAATCGACGCGGCGAACAGCTTCGGCTACACGTTCCCTGGAGAAACGGGCGCGCGAAATAATTTGCGCGGGCCGGGATTCTTTGGAGTGGACCTGGGATTGGCGAAGCGATGGAAGATGCCGTGGAGCGAGAACCACAGCCTGCAATTTCGATGGGAAGTGTTCAACGTGACGAACTCGGTGCGATTCGACGTGCAGTCGGCGAACGCGGCCGAGGGCGGGAGTTTGGCGAATGGGAATTCGGCGAACTTCGGGAACTTTAGCGGGACTCTTACCAATCCGCGGATTATGCAGTTTGCGTTGCGGTATGAGTTTTAGGTCGTAGATCAGAAATAGTTTTCGGACGAGGCCCCGCTGGAATTTTCAGCGGGGCCTTTTCTTTTGGTGCGCAAGAAAAAGTGGACTTCGGGCTTTGTTCAGCGGCTGAAGCCGCTGACTCTTGGCTGAAGTTTTGTCGGGGCTGAAATCCCGCCTCTAAAGACTCTATTCGGGCGCCGCGGCGGATTGCGGGAGAAAGGCTGAGGCGTTGTGTTGGGCCCAGGCGCGGAATGTGTGGGCTGGGCGGCCGAGCAGGTCGGCAACCGTTGTGGTGATGTAAGCGGGTTGGCCTAGCGCCGCTGTCCACGCATCGAGGAGCATGTTGACGGCAGGAAGTGGGAACGGAAGAACTTGGCGGGCTTCATCGGCGGTCAGGTCTTCGTAGCGGAGTGGTCGATTGATGGTGGCGGCGATGATTTGGAGTTGCTCGAGTTGGGTGAGCGATTCAGGGCCGGTGATGACGTAGCTTTTGGCGCGGGATTGCGACTGCGGATCGCTAAGGGCGTGAGCCGATACGGCGGCGATGTCGCGTGGATCGATGGGAGCGGTGGGAGCCTGGAGGAGCGGCCAGCGGACGACTTCGTTTTTGCGGAAAGCATCGCCCCACCAGTCAATGCAGTTTGAGGCGAACATGCCGGGGCGGATGAAGGTGGATTGAAGCGGAGTGGATTCGATGTGGCGCTCGATGCCGGAGAGCATGGCGCTGAGCGGATTGGGCTGCTGGAAGAACGGGTGCGGGGTTTGATGTGGAGCGGTGAGGAAGACGAGGCGCGATGTGTTTTTGGCGATGCGGTCAATGACGGCGGGTGCGGTCGCCGGTGGAGCGGTCCAGACGAGGAAGACGGCGTCGATGTTTTTCAGGGCTGGGTAGAGAGATTCGGGGTCGGTGA
>JAFAZL010000484.1 GCA_019239815.1 Acidobacteriota bacterium | reverse complement strand
CGCTGCAGATTGATCCCGATCACTTCATCGCGCTCGAAAATCTGGGCAATGCCTTCCGACAAGAGAAACGCTGGAACGACGCAAAAGCGACGCTTGAACACGCGCTCCAGCTTCAACCCGACAGCGCTGAAGCTAACTACGCGACGGGAATGGTGTATGCGCAGACCGATGACGCCACCCGCGCCTCCGAATATCTGCAGAAAGCTTTGACGGCAAAGCCCGACTATCCCGAAGCGCTCAACAATCTCGGGGTTCTCTACCTGCGAAAAAATCAGCCGGATGACGCCGAAGCCAGCTTCAAGGAAGCGATCCGTGTCGCGCCGTCGTTTCAGCAGTCGTACTTCAACCTTGCTCGACTCTACGCGATCGAAGGCAACAATGCCGCCGCTCGCCAGGTGCTAACCGATCTCCTGCAGCAGCACCCCGGCGACCCGCAAATCGAACGAGCGCTCTCGCAGCTTCCGCAATAAAGCAAATCGGCCCGCGACATACCGCATTGCGAGCCGATTCGAACACTCGAACTACTGTTGTTCTGTTAGAACGTCAGCTTTAATCCAAATTGAACCAAGCGCGGGTTGTTAACCGTTGAATTCACCGAGCCAAATCCTGGCGCTGCGACGTCGGCGACAGGAAACCCGAACTGTGGGTGATTGAAAAGGTTGAAGAATTCCGCGCGGAAGTTCAGTCCCATTCCTTCGCGCGGCAACGCGAACTGCTTGATGATCGAGAAGTCCGTGTTGACGAATCCCGGTCCGGTCACAGGCACGCGATTCGCATCGCCCAGATGTCCCGATGCCGGAGCCACGAAGCACGAGCGATTGATGTATTGCAGCGCACTGTGGCTCGCCGCATACGGATCGCACCCCGAAACCTGGTCCGGCCGGTTGAAGTTGTTCCCATTGCCGCCGTTGTTAAAGAACACGCCTGACTGGTTGTTACTGTCGATCAGCGGAACTGCAAAACCCGACGTGATCTTTTGAATCAGCGTCAGTTGCCAATTTCCCAGCAGCGTATTCGTCACGCCGTTCCAGTCATTGCCGAATCTCTTGCCGCGGCCGAACGGCAAATCATAGAGGATGCTCGCGGTCAAGTTGTTGGCCAAGTCGATCTGCGATAGTCCCCAGTCGAGTTTCTGCCAGTTGGGCAATGGGAAGTAGGGCGCGCTGGTCAAAGACCCCAAACCGTCGCTCAAACCGTTGTCATAGGTTTTCGAGTAGGTGTAACTGACGAGCGCATACAGCCCGTGCTTCGGGGTCTTAGTTTCGAGCCTTATCTGGAGCGAATCGTATTGCGTGCGACCAACGTCGCCGAAAAGCAACATCGCATTTGCGGCCGCGTAAGGCGGAACATATGGCGTCCCATCAGGATTGCATCCGATTGTGTTCGTCCCGCATGCGGTTGGGCCAAACGTGTTCAGGTTATTCCCGGCAACGAGAATGTGCCGTCCGCGCGATCCGGCATAACCCGCCGTCAGAACGACGTTCGCCGGCAACTGCCGCTCCACGTTGACGTTAAACTGCTGCACCATCCCGAGATGAAAATCCGTGGGCTGCGTAAAAAGCGTTCCCGTGAACGTCGCGAGTGTCGGGGGCCCCGCGAAAATCGGGAATCCATCGTCCATCTTGATGCCGCTTGGTGTCTGGCCGAGAACCGTAGCGCAGTAGGACGTCGCAAACGCGCATCCCGCGGCGCCGAATCCATCCGATTCCGCAAAGAACGGCGGGTTCTGCCACAAGCCCTGAGCGCCCATGCTCCATGCAGAGTCGTGATAGACAGCGTAGCCGGCGCGGAGCGCCGTCTTCTCGCTGCCGAGAACCTTGTACGCCAAGCCGATTCTCGGTTCGAACGCCGTCTTGTTCATCTTGACGCCGGCCGATGAACTGACTCCGTTCTGGTTCGCGATCAAAAGCTGGTTTGTGTCGGGTAAATAGTTCGCCAAACGTCCGTCCGCTTCACCGATTGGTGTGGTTAGATCCCACGCGATTCCAAGGTTTAGCGTCAGGTCCTTTCGGATGCGCCAGTCGTCTTCCACGAACGGCCTGTAAATCTTCCATCGCCGCCCCGTTACGGGACCCTTGAACGTCTGATCGTGCTGCGACAACCCCAGCAAGCCCATGAGCACATCTGCTTCCGGATTGCCAGCAATGCTCACCGCCGGCGATGTAGCAGTTGCTGCGCTCGTGAATCCACTGAAGTTGCCAGCGACGCCCGGAATCCAGAACCCATCCTGAAATGCCTCGGCGCCTACGTTCATCTGATTTGCGCGAATGTCGAATCCGACCCTGAAGTCATGCTTGCCGCGAATCAGATCGACCGTGTCTTTGAAGGAGAAGACGTTCGTGCCGCCTTGGAACGGCGAATAGCCGCGGTCACCCAGCGACCAGTAGCCGCCGACCATCAGCACCGAAGTGAGCCCGCAGCTGTACGCTCCCGCCGCGCATTTCTCGCCTGTTCCTACGGCTCCGCCCGCACAACCCAGATTCGCGCCGGGAATTCCGATGGTCGCCGAAGCGCACGTCCCAGTGCCCTGCGAAGTGATGTAGTCGAAGATTCGGTTATATCCGAAAGTCGCTTGGTTCACCGTTGACGGCGAAAACACATGCGTTTCGCCGATCGCGATTTGCCGCGAGTGGTTCTGGATACCCTGGTTGCTGCCAAACGCGCTCGCTTCCGCAAATGATCCGATCCCGCCACCGCCGGGCACATAAGAAACGGCTTGGTCGTAGCTGAATCGCGCAAAGGCGGTGTCAACGCTCGAGAAGTTGTGATCCAAGCGGATATCAAACTTCGTCTCATCCAGTTTTCGAACCGGCGAGTTTACGAAGTTGAAGCCCGCTGTGGCATTGTTCGCATTCGGAGCCGGATACAAATTGATCAAGGCCTGGCCGACTGGACTGAACAATCCTGCCGGAATCTTGTTGCACGCCGTTCCTGGCGCCTGGCTTCCATTCGTCGCGATCGGCAGCGGATTGCCCGCCGCGTCGCAATGGAAATAAATGTTCACCGCCGCCGTCGGATCGGTCGAAGCGCCGATCATGTTGGGATTCACGATCCCCAGGCCGGAGATCGGGTTGCCGAATGGATCGGCACTGAAATCGCCGCTCCGCATCGCTTCCGACGGAACAAGCCCAGTGACCGTCTGCCCATGTCGCTGAGATTTCTGCTCTCCATCGATGAAGAAGAACGTCTTGTTCTTCCGAATCGGTCCGCCGAGTGAACCTCCATACTGGTTTAGGTTGAACTTTTCCGCCGACGTCGCAAAAAAGCTCTTCGCGTCGAGCGATGTATTGCGCAGAAACTCGAACAATGATCCGTGAAAATCATTCGCGCCAGATTTCGTCGTGACCAGCACGGTTGGTCCCGCGCGCGTCCCGTATTCGGCGGAATAGTTGTACGTCAGAACCTTGAATTCCTGAATCGAGTCGATTCCCGAGAAAATCCCGATGCCACCTGACGTCAGCTCATTGTTATCCACGCCGTCCAGCAGCCAATCCGTCGCGTTCGGCCGCGACCCGCCGACCGACAACGAGAACGATCCGCGCGCTGCAACTTCGCTGTCCGCGCCGGCCGTGAAGAAGCTGTTCGGATTTGTCTCTTGCACGGTGCCCGGCGTCAGCGAAGCGAGCTGCACAAAGTCGCGCCCGTTCAACGGAAGCTGCGCGACTTGCTGCCCGGTGATGACCTGCCCCAGTGATGGATTCGTCGTCTCCACCGCAACCGCCGCCGCTTCGACTTCGATCTGCGAAGACACTGCAGCCACTGCCAGCGAGAAGTCCAGCGTTCGCGCTTCGTCCACCTGCAACTTCACGCCGCGCTGCTCCGTCGTCTGAAACCCTGTAGACTCGACGTGGACCGTGTAATTCGCCGGTGGCAATAGCGGGATGAGGTAGTGGCCAACCTCGTCGGTCTTCACTTCGCGCGAGATGCCGGTCGCTTCCGAAATCGCGCGTACCGTTGCGCCCGAGATCGCGCTGCCCGACTTGTCCATAACGGTGCCTGTGAAGCTTCCGACCGCCTGCCCGTACGTCGCCGGCGCGATCAGAAGCGCAAAGACACCCAGAATGACAATGAAAATAGACTTTTTACACATCTTAGACGCCCCTCTGGCGCGATCCTTGGGTGGTCGCAGCCCTCAGCCCCCGACTTCACATCCCCCGACACAACAGACAGGCAGGCGATCTACGTGGAGTCGCCAAAAAACATTGGTGAGAAAAGTTAACCGCCGTTCGATGCTGTGTCAAGTTGAGCAGCCCGCATATCCACAGACATGAATTTTTTGCACAGGGACGCGGACGTTTGCGCTGAGATATGGGGGATTTGTTACAGATCTGCAATCACTAGCTGAACAATGATTTGCGGTTCCGACCACTTGCGACAGCCGTGGCCGCGACGTTTTTCGCGAGCCGCCTAGCCTCTACAGCAACGCTCTTCAAATCTTCCACTAGCACCCTGTAAAGCGCATCTTGCGCAGCTGGACTGTCCGCCCTTAAGACAGCCGAGGGGTGATACGTCGTCAGGGTTTTGGCGGCGAATCGACTCTCCAAAAATTTTCCGCGTTGTTCCGTCAATCGAAACTGCGCCCCGAACACCGCCTTGGCCGCAGTCGCGCCCATGCAGACCAGAATCTCGGGCGCCACTTGTTCGAGTTCCGCTTCCATCCACGGCTTGCACGTGGTGACCTCGCTCAGCCGCGGGGTGCGGTGAATGCGCCTCTTCCCGCGCTCTTCGAACGCGAAATGCTTCACGGCATTCGTCAGATACACTTCCGATCGATTCATCCCCGCTTCCGCCAGCGCTCGATTCAAAACCTCTCCCGCCGGTCCGACGAATGGCCGCCCCGCCCGATCTTCCGAATCGCCCGGCTGCTCGCCAATTAGCACAATGCGCGCATCTGCCGGCCCTTCGCCAAACACAGGCTGCGTTGCATGTTTGTAAAGCTCGCACCCTTCGCATCCGCTCACCGCTTCGCGCAACTGCTTCAAATCCGCGTTCGGTGGCACAAACGCACCCGCGCCCGGCGTCTTCTTCTGCACCGCGATCATTTCTTCTACACGCCCGGGCGCTTTCGCCAACACTTGTCCCAGATTCGCGAGTTCCGGCATGTTGTTCCAGAATCGCTGCGGCATCTCCGATCGCATCATCCGCAAATTCGTCCGCGCTGGATTGAACGTTGTTGCGTAATACTTGCTCCACAATTCTTCCAGCCCATCCTCGTTCGCCGGCGGCGTGTCCACGCCCGACGAAAATCGCAACGCCTTGCCATCCCAATGCGCCGACCCATCCGGAGTCAGAATCGACCATCGCATCCCCGCAAACCGCTTCGCAAAAAACGGCGCCGCCAATCGAATAGACTTGTGATCCGGCTTGTACCACGCGATGTAGCGCTCTCCCTCGGTGTCCGTCACCTTCTTGAATCGCACAAACGCGTGCATATGATGCACGTCACGCGAAACCGCGTCCTCCATCCGCAGCAACTGAATCACCTCATCGTCAGTCTCCACCTTCAGCAAATGGTGATTCTCACGCGCGATCCGCCACAGCACCGAGTACAGCAAACCCCACTTCTTCGTATCTCGAAACGCCGCAACATTCCTCGCCAATTCCACAAACCGTTTCGGCACTTTGAAGCTTGTCGCGTTTGTTCCGTTTGTGACCTGGGACGAGATATTCTGAGTGCCTGCGCTAGCGTCAAACAACGGCTGCTGTCCCGACTCTTCAACCCAAATCACATCTCGCGGCGCGACGTCCTTCTTCAACAGCTCCCGCGCACGTTTCTGCCAATCCTCAAACAGCCCGCTAAACCGAATTTCCATATCCTTGGCCCCACTCCTCATAACGACTGCTGCCCTACAACTCCCCATTAACCGCCGCCACCTGCGCCTCAAACAAGCTCATCTGCACCGGCGCCTCCGCAAACCCCGTCTCCAGTTCCACCGAATCCAGCTCGCCCACCTCCGGCGAAAAATCCTCCGTGGTCACAAACGCCTTCGCCCGCCGCAAAAACACACGCAGCTTCTTCAAATCTTCCAGCCGCATCTTGTGATATTTCCGAATCGACAAAATCCTCGCCACCGTCCGATACCCGATGCCCGGAATACGCAACAACTCCTCTCGCGTCCCTCGATTAATGTCGATCGGAAATTTCTCCCGATTTCGTAGCGCCCAATTCAATTTCGGATCGACTCGCAAATCCAGATTCGGCTGCGCAGGTGTTGTCAGCTCACCTGCCAAAAATCCGTAATACCGCATCAACCAGTCCGCCTGATACAGTCGGTGCTCCCTCACTAGCGGCGGCGCCTGAATCGGCAGCCGCGAATCCGCCTTCGGAAACGGACTAAACGCCGAGTAATAAATCCGCCGCAGCCCATGCGTCCCGTACAAATCCGACGCCAGACTCAAGATCGTCGCGTCATTCGTCTCCGTCGCGCCGACCACCATCTGCGTGCTCTGCCCCGCCGGTGCAAACTTCGATCGCATCGTCGAAATTCTCTTCGCCCCGATCCCGCCGGGCCGCGACACAATTTTCGCCGCTGCCCGCGTTTCTTCCTTCGCCCGCTCAACGTCAGCCGTAATTCCGCCCATCGTCTCCCGAATCGTCACCAGCTGCTTCTCCGGTGCCAGCTTCGTCAAATCATCCTGAGTCGGGAGCTCCACGTTCGCGCTCAACCGGTCAGCCCACGATCCCGCCTCATGCAAAATCTCTCGCGATGCACCCGGTATCGCCTTCAAATGGATGTAGCCATTGAACCGATGCTCCGTCCGCAACCCGCGCGCCACCGCCACAAGCTGCTCCATCGTGTAGTCCGGGCTCTGAATAATTCCCGAACTCAAAAACAACCCTTCAATGTAGTTTCGTCGGTAAAAATCCAGCGTCAGTGAGACAATTTCTTCAGGCGTGAATCGTGCGCGCCGCGTATCGCTCGAAATCCGGTTCACGCAAAACTTGCAGTCATACACGCAATAATTCGTCAGCAAAATCTTCAACAGCGATACGCACCGCCCATCCGGCGTATAGCTGTGGCAAATCCCCATCCCAGTTGAATTTCCTATGCCGCCTGGCGCTGTCTTTCGAATCGCTCCACTGCTCGCACAAGACGCGTCATACTTCGCCGCATCCGCTAAAATCTCCAATTTGGCCGCGATTTCCATGTAAACTAGTATAGGCGAAAATAAAGCGAATACGCGATCGGAACTACGCCGCTCACGAAAAGCTAGGATATTTGCTCTACGTTGGCTGGTGTCGCATTGGATGTCGCCCCGGTGCTTGTCGCTTCGGCGGCGCCACTGCGTCAGACAAATAAAATCTTTCGAAATTTCTGAAATCGAATAGATTCATCAGCCCGCGCATCTAACGAAGGAAGCCTTTCATAGACCCAAACTGTGCCAAAGCGAAATTCAAAAAAAGCGCCACCGAAGTCGGCCGACGCGACGCAGCCCATTGCACCTGAAACCGCGTCGGTGCCCGCCGTCCCACGCGCGAACGCCCTCGACCTCTTCCATCCCGCCGTGCGCGACTGGTTCTCCGCCGTCTTCACCGGCCCCACGCGTCCGCAAACACTCGGCTGGCCAGCCATCGCGCGCGGCGACTCCACACTCATCCTGGCCCCCACCGGCACCGGCAAGACTCTCGCCGCATTCCTCTGGTGCATCAATCGCCTGATGTTTTCCACGGACAAGCCGCCCGACGAAGCCCGCTGCCGCGTCATCTATATTTCCCCGATCAAAGCTCTCGCCGTCGACGTCGAGCGCAACCTTCGTGCCCCTCTCGTCGGCATCGCGCAAGCGGCCCAGCGTCTCGGCCACGCGTATCACGAGCCCACGATCGCGATCCGCACCGGCGACACTCCGACCGCCGAACGCGCCCGATTCCTGCGCCACCCGTCCGACATCCTCATCACCACTCCCGAATCGCTCTACCTCTTATTAACATCGCAGCCCCGCGAACTTCTTCGCGCCGTCGACACCGTGATCCTCGACGAAATTCATGCCCTCGTTCCCACCAAGCGAGGTTCGCACCTTTCGCTCTCCCTCGAACGCCTCGAAAAACTAACCGGCCGACGCATCCAACGCATCGGCCTCTCCGCCACACAGCGCCCCTTAGAAGAAGTCGCCCGCTTCCTCGGCGGCGCCGAAGTCCCAAAATCCCCCGCCAAAACAGAACCCGCTCATCGCGACCTTCCTCACGATGTCATTCCGAGCGAAGCGAGGAATCTGCTTTCTGAAGCAGCGGTGCAATCCGAACCATCAGCAAACGATCTCAACTCCGAATCCGAATCACCAGCGACGCCTCTCCCTCCTGACCAGCCCCTCTCCGAATTCGAATCATCCTTCTACGCTCCCGTCTACCGCCCCATCACCATCATCGACGCCGGCGAGAAAAAGCAACTCGACCTCAGAGTCGAAGTTCCCGTCGAAGACATGGCCCGCCTCGACGACATCGACCCGCTCCCCAGCGGTCCTGCATCGCAAGGCC
>JAFAZL010000324.1 GCA_019239815.1 Acidobacteriota bacterium | reverse complement strand
ATGAAATTCCTGCAGCGTTTGCGGAGATTCGGCATTCCGTATCGGTCGATCCGAAGCGCGCGGCGGAGGCGGTTTCGCGTTCGTGGCGACTCGATCCCGACATCAACTCAATCATCGAAAATGTGTTGCCGCCGAGTGCGCCGATTTATCTAGATGCGATTCGAGAGCTGGATTCCGATGCAGCGATGGATCCGGCGCTGACGGTTTGGGAAAAGCTACGCCGGCTTCAGCCGCCACCAAGGCTTGAGCTGAGCGATGTGATCCCGTTCACGGATTCGCTGGTGCAGGCGCATCGCATCGAGGACGCGCATCGCTTGTGGACACAGGCGGTGACACTGGCCGATCTGAATCCCCCGCCGAACGATGCGGCGGCATCGGCCATTTGGGACGGTGGGTTTGAGACCGGCGTCAGCGGTGGCGGGTTTTCGTGGGTCTTCGCGCCGGCTTCGCTTGGCGTGCAGTCTTCCTACGACGCAAAAGAAAAGCACTCGGGCGAGCGTTCGCTGCGGTTGATATTCGATGGACGGAGGAATGTCGATTTCTCGGGGATTTGTCACATTGCGTTTGTTGAGCCGGATGCTTCATATCGATTTTCAGCCTGGGTACACACGCAGGCGCTGACTACCGACCAGGGCGTGCGATTCCGGCTCGAGTGGACGGAGAACGCGCACAACGCGAGCGTTGAGACTCCCGACGTGCACGGGACGCAGCCATGGACCGAGGTCAGCATTCCGTGGACGGCGACGGGCGATGCTTCACGACAGGTGCGCGTGTGCATCAGCCGCAAGCCGAGCGACGATTTCGGCAGCCGGATTCACGGGTCCGCCTGGATTGACGATGTCGCGCTGACGCCAGCGCCCAATGCGCAGCCAGTTACACCGACTACGAGTTCAGCGCCAACAGCAGCCCCGTCGACGCAGCCCCCCGCGGGCAAACCACCTAAGACGCCATCGGCGCAGCCAGCGGGCGTGCCGCCGGCAAGTGCGCCGCCTACGAAGAATCCGGCGAAGAATTCGGCTCCCAAGCCGCCAAACCCGCCCCCCGGTCCGGCCTCATGAAATTTCTGCGCTTCGGCATCTGCGCGATCGTGATTTTTGGCGTGCTCGCGCACGGTGGTGTCGAGGACTGGGCGCGCGCGATCATCGAAACATGCGCGGGGCTTCTTTTCTTTCTGTGGGCCTTCTTTTTTTATTTTGACAAGAGCGACGTTGAGAAGCGGTTCTACATTTCGCCGCTGCTCCCGCCGCTGATTCTGCTCGTTGCGGTTGCGCTAGGCCAGTTGCTGTTGCGCGCCACGGCATCCACTTACGACACGCGCATGGAGCTGAACCTTCTCGTCGCGTACATCCTGATTCTCTTTCTGGCGACGCAGGTGTTCCGATACTCCGACGATTGGCGCGGATACATCTGGTTCGTGATGATTCTGGGTTTCCTCGTATCGACGTTCAGCATCTTGCAGCAACTTACGTTTAACGGAAAGCTGTACTGGTTCCGCGAGATGCGCTATGGCGGTATCCCATTCGGACCGTACGTCAATCGGAATCACTTTGCTGGCTTTGTCGAGCTGGTGATTCCCGTTTCGCTCGTGCCGCTCGTTCTCGGCAAGGTCCGCCGCGAACGATGGTTCGTAGTTGCCATTTGCGCGCTGCTTCCGATCGGCGCGCTTTTCCTGTCAGCATCGCGTGGAGGCGTAGTCGCTTTCGGAGTCGAGATCGGCCTGCTACTCCTAATTACCCTCTTACGTCGCACCGGTGGCCGCCACATCCTTGCCGGCGGTCTTATCCTTTTCCTGGCCTTCCTCTTCGTTTCTTGGCTCGGCGTGAAACAGGTGCTCGACCGCTTTTCTTCGTTGCAGAATTTAGAGGTCACTACCGGCAAGCGCGCATCGATGCGGCAAGATACCTGGCGCATTTTCCTAGACCACCGATACACGGGCACCGGCCTCGGCACCCTGCAAACTGTCTTCCCTGCCTACGAGACCCAGTACGATGGCAAGATCGTCAACCATACCCACAACGATTACCTCGAAATGCTCGCCGAAACCGGGATTGCAGGCGGAATTTGCTGCGCATGGTTCCTCGGAGCGCTCTTTTTCATCTCGCTTCGGCAAATTCTCCAGAGCGATAAGTCCTTCGCCGCCTCATTGCACCTCTCTGGCCTCCTCGGATGTAGTGCCTTTCTGGTACACAGTCTGGTCGATTTCAACCTCCATATCCCGGCCAATGCGCTCCTGTTCCTTTTGACCGCGCATCTAGCCACAACCGCAGTTATTGCATCCCCGCCTAGCGATTTACCACCTAGACCGAATCGACACCAGCGTTGAAATCTCTGTTGACTTTGGCCTTTTAACTGTGTAATCAACAGTAGGGGGTCTTATAATCCTATGCAGCCAAAAGGCCTGCGCGCCTTGGCTCGGTCTCTCGCCTTTACCAGTTTTCTGATGTTGCATGCGGCCCCCTCCCTCCGCGCGCAAAACGTGGAGACGTCCGATAAGGCCAACGAGCGGCTACGTGCTCTCGCCGCTTCTTCCAATCACACGGTGGCTCCGAGCGACTATGTCATCGGCCCCGGCGACTTGGTAAACGTCCAGGTTTTTGATGTTCCCGAGATGTCGCGCGAGCTGCGCGTCAGCCAGACCGGCACGATTGGCATGCCGCTGGTGCCGGTGCGCATGCACATCGCCGGGCTCACCGAAATGCAGACGGAACAGAAGATTACCGAAGTTCTGGAAGCGAACGGGCTGATCTCACATCCGGAAGTCAGCGTCACGGTGAAGGAAAAGAAGAGCCGGCCGATCACCATCGTTGGGGCGGTTGCGCATCCGATGGTTTACGAGGCCGATCGCCAAGTGACGTTAATCGATGTGCTTGCGCAGGCTGGAGGCATCACGCCAGACGCTGCGGACCATGTCATCGTTACGCGGCCTGAGCGCGATCCATCGGCGGACCCATCCGCTGATGCCAGTCAGCCGCCGCCCGCTATTGACGACCCAGCCAAGTCGGGCGCGCCGACAGCGAGCGGCGAGAAGGCCACTGCATCCGCGGAGCCGCCGCAAATTGCTCCGCCGCTCGTGAATACGATCACGGTCAATTTGAGCCCGATCCTTGAAACCGGCGATATGGCGAACAACGTCGTCGTTCAACCAGGCGACGTCGTCACGGTCCCGCACGCAGGCATCGTCTACGTTCTCGGCGCCGTCTCAAAACCGGGCGGCTACACGGTGACCAATGACCGCGCTCAACTTTCGACGTTAAAAATCCTTTCGCTCGCAGGTGGTCTTGACCGCACTGCGAAATCCGACCACGCCGTCATCGTCCGCAAGGACGGCACCGGCCAGCAGCACGAAGTCGAGGTCGACCTGAAAAAAGTGATGAAGTTCGAAGCTGAAGACGTGCAGCTTCGCCCGTCGGACATTCTTTACATACCCCGCAGTGTCGGTAAGCAAGCCGCGGTTCGCGCCGCCGAACTCGCGCTGGCCGTTGGCACTGGTGTTCTGATTTACCGGTTGGTGCCCTGAGCCATGGCCAACGAATTCAACACGCTCTCGCGTGGCGTCCCAGCCAGTGCGGCGACCGTCGATATCGTTCCTCAGCAGCCTGCCGCCATGCGTCCCGCGTTCGACCTGCCGGCCCGCGAACCGCATCTATGGGACTACTTACTTGTCCTGCGCAAGCATCAGTGGCTGATTCTTTCGTTCATGCTTGCGGTGGTCACCATCGTGTCGATTGCCACCTTCCGCATGCGGCCGGTGTATGTGGCGTCAACGCGCATCGAACTTGGGCGCGAAACCGCGAACGTCCTGCCATTTCAGGGAACCGATTCCTACGACTATATGCTCGACCTCGAGAACTACATCGAGACGCAATCCAAGATTTTGACCAGCGAAACGCTCGCGCTGCAGACCATCCGCTCTGGCGTTCTCACCGGTGTTGTCGGCGGCGCGGATTCGCAGTCCGATGCGATCGCCACGGGTAACCTGGCCAATCAGAAGCGACCGCCCGAGCTAGGAGCGTTTCTCGGAGCGCTCAGCGTCAAGCGTGTGCCCAACAGCCGGCTGATGGACATCACATACGAAGCCAACAGCCCCGAATTGGCAGCGCAGGTCGTGAACGCGCACATCCGCAACTTTATTGATCAGAATCGGCGCAGCCACTACGACGCGACCACGGCAGCGACGACGTGGCTCACCGATCAACTCGACGAGCTAAAGATCAAGGTCAAGAACTCGGAAGACGCTC
>JAFAZL010000308.1 GCA_019239815.1 Acidobacteriota bacterium | reverse complement strand
TCGTCACCGACGACAACCCGCGCACCGAATCCGCCACGGAAATCCGCAAATCGATCCTCGCCGCCAGCCCCGGCTCCCGCGACGCCGGCGATCGCTTCACCGCAATCGGCACCGCCTTAGCCGGCCTCAAAGACGGCGACGTTCTCTTGATCGCCGGCAAGGGCCATGAGGACTATCAGGTCCTTCCGCTGCTTGATAGCGCTGGGCAGCTAGTTAACGGGTCCGACGGCAAAACTCAAACGCACAAGGTACCGTTCTCTGATCCACAGGTCGTTCAAGAGCTTGCGCGTTCTTTCCAACTGTTGAAGACGGATGAGGGCGTACCGGTTGCGGCCTAAGAAAGTCCACGAGCACTCGCGTTCGCGACCTCAATCGAGAAGGAGAGATAAAAATGTGCGATAGCTGCAGTCAAAATTCTGATGATTTTCGCATCGATCCTAACGAGCGCGTGGTGAAGAATAGCGAGATCGACCAGCAGTTGGCCGATTGGCTTGCGCCTACGCGTCGATCGTTTTTGTTTGGCGCTGGAGCAGCTGCAATTGGACTTACACTCGGCGATGAAGCTCGAGCTGACGAAACCCGGAACATGAGTAGCAATAGGAATCGGACGATGCATCTGATGCACACAGACTATTGGGTTTGGATTCTGCTCTTTCTCCTCGGTGCCTATCATGGGGTGAATCCGGCTATGGGCTGGCACTTCGCTGTCGCGCTCGGGCTACAGAAGCGAGACAGCCGTGCCGTTTGGCAAGCGCTCACTCCGATCGCCTGCGGGCACTTCATCGCAGTGGGACTCGCCGTGCTCATCGCTTTTGCAGCGGGAATGGTTATCCCGCAGACTTACCTGAAGATTGGCGTGGTTGTCCTTCTGATTGTTTTCGGACTTCTCCGAATTCTCGGCAAAGGCCACAGCCGATGGGGAGGAATGCAGGTCGGGTTCAAGGACCTGACGATCTGGTCTTTTCTAACGGCGTCGGCGCACGGCGCGGGTCTAATGCCGCACATCTACACGGCTTCGTTGGGGTGCGGCTCCAACTGCTTGCGATACTCATTTACACCTGCACCTATCTACTCGTGACTGGCGTAATGGCTTGGATCGTTTATAGGCGACTCGGGCTATCAATATTGCGGACGGCATGGTTCAACCTCGACAGGATATGGGGCATTACGCTGCTAGCTACCGCGACGATGACCGTGTTCATCGAAAGATAGAATTTCTGCGCATTTTCCTAGAGCCTCGTTTCTTGGTTTATTTCAGTCCGGGCAGTAGAGGTCGGCATTGTCGCGGTTTCGCGCGGAGACGCTCGAAGCAATTGCATGCGTTTAGTCAGCCTGCACGCACCGCAGTCCTGCAAGGATTCTTGTACGAGACTCAATGTACGGGGCGATGATCATCGAATCTAACCCTTCGGGGTGCTTCCTGCGAAGGTTCGCGCCCATGCTCAAGAATCGAAATCGCAGATGAGTTGTTACCATTTTTTGACTTTTGTGCGTCTAAGCATTCGAGGTATCGTACGGGCATGCTTTCATTTCGTCAGAGTGTCGGTAAAGTGCGGGTTTGTTGTACTTGCCGACGTGTGTCTTCTCTGGCGGAGATGAGCTGATCGTGTAAAGTTTTCTGTCAGCTTCTGTGCAAATGCCCGCCGCCAGAGTCCCTGGTCGGTGGGTTTTGTGTTTTTGGGGCGAGTCCTTTCGCAAGTCGCAATTCGCGATGGGTCGTTCAGGGCTGGCGCGGTCGCCAAGTGGTAAGGCAAGAGTCTGCAAAACTCTAACCGGCGGTTCGATTCCGCCTCGCGCCTCCAAATTTTGTCGTAGATCGTAGAGAGGAGACCATGTCTTCGGGGTTTCAGTCCAGCCAATCAGGATGCATCGGCTATTTTCCCACCGTTGTTTTATTTCTCGCCTTCGTGTCCCTCCCGTTCGCTTGTTGTTGTAGCCGCTAAGTCCGAAATTTTTCCTTTCGATTTCAACATTTAAATCTTCTGCATGCGGAGCCACGTGTTTCGCATGACATCGAAGTCCACGTCCGCGTGGACAAGGAGGAGTGTCGTGGTGCGTTTTAGGGGGATTCTCGGAGTGTTTCTTTTAGGACTGCTCGCGCTTGGCTTGTCGGTGGAACCACTTCGCGCGCAGTCGACGATTTCGGGTTACGTGACGGGAACCGTCACGGACGCAAGCAAAGGTGCAGTCAGCAACGCCAAAGTAATTCTGGAAAATCAGGCGACGTCTTTCCATCAAACGGCGGCGAGCGGTTCCGATGGCGTCTTTCATTTTGAGTACGTGCCACCCGGCGATTATGTCGTGAATATCACAGCGGACGGGTTTACTTCGTTTCGCGAAAATATCACGGTGACGGTTGGCCAATCGACGACGGTCGCGGCGCAACTGCGCATCGGGTCGGCTGAAACAAGCGTGACCGTGTCCTCGGAAGTCGCGCCGGTACAAACCGAAAACGGCGACATCACAACGAGCTATAACGAAGCGCAAATCAAATTTGTGCCGAATCCGGGCGGCGACCTGACGTATGTCGCGCAAACCGCTCCGGGCGCAGTGATGAACACGCAGCAAGGCGGCGGAAACTTCTCAGTGTTCGGACTCCCCGGCTACTCCAACATGTTCACAATCAACGGCATGGATTATCTCAACAGCTACGGCGACAACAACAAATCGGGTGCGACGAACAACAGTATCGGCGCGAACGAAATGCAGAGCGTCACGGTGGTCAACAACGGATATTCCGGGAACTACGGCCGTCTGGTTGGCTCGAACGTGAATTACGTCAGTAAGTCGGGAACGAACAGCTTCCACGGAAATGCAATTTACGATTGGAACGGGTCATCGCTGAACGCGAACGACTATTTCAACAATCTACGTGCGACGGCGAAGCCGTTTGACAACGTGAACCAGTGGGCGGCGTCCATCGGAGGCCCGATCTGGCGCGACAAGACGTTTTTCTTCGTGAACAACGAAGGCTTGCGCATTGTGCTGCCGACGACATCGGCGGTAAACATTCCGAGCCCGCAGTTTGAGGCGGCGACGCTTGCGAATCTCGCGACGGTAAGTCCTGGCTCGATCCCGTTCTACAATCAGATTTTTTCGCTTTACAGCAACGCCGCGGGAGCCTCGCGAGCGCAGAATATTTTGCCAAACGGCGGATGCGGTACGTTCGTTCTACCCGGTGGCGGCCCGTGCGCACTGCAATTTCAGGGCGTGCCGGGAAATTTCACCGGGGAATGGCTGCTGGCGTTTCGCATCGATCAAATCATCAGCCAGAAAGATCAACTCTTCCTGCACATCTTCACGGATCACGGCATCCAGGCCACGACGACCGACCTCATCAATCCCGCGTTCAATCAAAGCAGCCCACAGCCGGAATGGCAGGGGCAACTCAACGAGACGCACACGTTCGGCAGCCGCGCCGTGAACCAGGCGATTGTCGCGTTTCAATGGTCGGGAATTCTGTTCGGCCCCGAAGATCCAGCTGCGACGCTGAAGGTCTTTCCCGCGCAGCTGAAATTCACGGGAAACAGCTTCAGTACGCTGGGCCAAAATCAGGCGCATCCGGTCGGGCGTCACATCACGCAGTATCAAATCGTTGACGATTTTTCGTACCGAATCGGCAAACACACGCTAAAAGCCGGCGTCGATTTCCTACGCGATGACCTCAACGTATTTTTCTACGGCAGCAATACGGCCGGAACCGGCGTCACGTCGCTCGACAACTTTTTCAATGGCAACGTGACGACATTCAGCAAATCATTCCCGAACGCGCTCAACCAACCGTTCGCTGCCTACGACCTTGGGTTTTACATCGGGGACGACTGGGCGGTCACTCCGAATTTGAAACTGACGCTCGCGTTGCGGTTCGATCGCGAGTCGAACATCGAATGCTTGACGAAGTGCTTCGCGCGTTTCGCTCAGCCGTTTGAGTTGACCGATCACGATCCGACGATTCCGTACAACCAGGCGATCGAAACTGGCGTGTCGCACACGTTCTACGACACGACCGGGCTAGCCGTCGAGCCGCGTCTCGGTTTCGCATGGTCGCCCTTCGGAAGCCAGAAGACCGTTGTGCGCGGCGGTATCGGCAATTTCCGCGATTTCTTTCCGCAGCAAGTGCTGCAAGGATTCGCGCTCAACACGCCGAACGTGAACGCGTTCACCGCCTCAGGAGTTCCGCTTTCGCCCGATGTTCCCGGCAATGCGTTCACATCGGTAGCGAACTACAACACCGCGTTCGTAAACGGGTTTTCGCAAGGAGCCACGCTCGCGAGCCTCACGGCGACTGACCCAGGATTCCTGCCTCCGGCATATAACGGCGCGCAGCAAAAAACCGTGAACCCCACATACATTGAGTGGAACCTTGAAGTGCAGCGCTCGATCGATCGCAGCACCGCGGTCAGCGTGAACTACGTCGGCAATCACGGTATCCACGAAGTGTTCATCAACAACAGCCTGAACGCGTTTAGCCCGACGGGCTTCGCGGGACTGCCAACCGTTGCGCCCGATGCGCGTTTCTCGAACGTGACGGAACTGCAGACCGACGGCACGTCGAAATACAACGGGCTCGTCGTCTCGGCGCGGCGCAATCTCAATCACGGCGTGCAGGCAACCTTCAGCTATACCTGGAGCCACGCTCTCGACGATGTGTCGGACAACGGATTCACCGCGTGGGGCTACGGCACGGCGCCGAGCATCCAATACCCGCAGATTCCATCGAACCCGCACGGGAACTACGGCAACAACGACGCCGACGTGCGCCATGCGTTCAGCGCCAGCTACATCTGGACGCCGTCGATCGAGAATTACATTCATCATGGGCCGCAGCGTTTGTGGAGCGGCTGGTCGGTATCCGGCACGTTCTTCTATCGCACCGGACTGCCGTTCACGGTGACCGACAGCGCGACGACGTCTGTGCTCGCCGGAAACAACTATCAAGGCACGGTTTTCGCCAATTATCTTGGCGGATCGCAACCAACCTGCAGCGGACCGACACAGTCGTGCTTGATCGCCGCCGACTTTGGCACAGCAGCGACCGGCTTCGGCAACCAGCAGCGCAATCAATTCCGCGGGCCGGGTTATTTCAATACCGACCTCAGCCTCGCGAAAAGCACGCGCGTCCATCTCTGGGGCGAAAGCCAGGAGTTTGTCGTGGGCGCGAATTTCTACAACGTGCTCAATCATCCCAACTTCGATCAGCCAGTGGCCGACATCGCGAATCCGCAATTCGGCCAGATCATTTCTACCGTTTCTGCTCCCACCAGCGTTTTGGGTTCGGGACTCGGTGGCGATTCTTCACCGCGACAAATTCAGCTCACCGCGAAATTTGTATTCTGATTTTCGGTGATTTGAAAGCGCCTAAGCGAGAGTGCCAGCACACAGCACTCTCGCCAGCGCAACTCTTAACCTGCATTGAATTGGTCCGACAAATTTCGCTCGAAAGAAAGTAGGGAGATCGAAGATGAAGCGTCGAATCGAGCTTGCCGTCGTCGCGATTGCATTGGCAATCGCTTCCGTGCCGCGCATGGCTGCGGATGATGCGGTCGATTGGAATTCAGCAGCTAAGAACTGGTGGGCTCATGTGCAGTATCTGGCAGATGACAGCCTTCAGGGACGGCACACCGGCACTGCTGGATTTGACGATGCGGCCGGCTACGTCGAAAAGCAGTTTCGCGACGCGGGCTTGCAGCCGGCGGGAACAACGGGATACCGCCAGGATGTTGCCTTCAATGTAGTCCACTTGAATGAAGTCGAGACGCGCTGGGAAATCGAGCGCAACGGCCAATCGATTCCAGTGCAACTTGGGACCGATGCGTTGGTACACGCCTACACCGAAGATAACGGCTCGGTCGAGGCGCCTGCCGTCTTCGTCGGCTATGGATTTGCTGTACCAGAAAAACACTTCGATGAGTTCGCCGGAATCGATCTTCGCGGAAAGATCGCGGTTTCTATCGGCGGCCGTCCGTCGAGCGTCCCGGGCCCCATCAGCACGTACTACCAACTTGAGTCCGAACGGTGGGACGCGCTGAGAAAAGCCGGAGCGATTGGCTATGTGAACATCGCAAATCCAAAACTGTCTCTGCCGTGGGAACGCACCGTAAAGAGCCAGCCGAAGGAAGTCATTTCGCTCGCAGACCCCGCGCTGAATGATCTGAAAGGCTTGAAGTTTCGCGCGACGATCAACTCGGCACAGGCCGACAAGTTTCTCGAAGGTTCAGGTCATACCGTTGCTGAACTCCTCGCGTTGGCCGACGCCGGCAAACCGCTGCCAAAATTCGATCTCAAAGAAGATTTCCGCGCACACGTCGCCATCGAAAAGTTGCCCGGCATTCGCTCTACGAACATCGCGGCTCTCTTGCCGGGCTCGGATCCAAAACTCAAAAACGAATACGTCGTCCTCAGCGCCCATCTTGATCATCTCGGCGTCGGGCGGCCAATCGACGGCGACAATATCTATAACGGTGCAATGGACAATGCTGCTGGCACGGCGTCGCTGACCGAGATCGCTAAGACTCTGTCGGCTTCGAGCGACAAGCCGAAGCGCTCCGTTCTCTTCCTGTCGTGGACGGGCGAGGAGGAAGGTATGCTCGGCTCTCAATATTTCGTCGCGCATCCGACCGTGCCGCTTTCGAGCATCGTCGCCGCGATTAATATGGATATGTATCTGCCGCTTTTCCCGTTGCACTATCTCGAAGTGCAGGGGCTCGGCGAATCCACACTAGGCAACGACATTCGCGCTGTCGCACAGCGCAATGATGTCGAGGTTCAATTCGACAAGCAGCCGCCCGAAAATCGCTTTATCCGCAGCGATCAGGCGAGTTTTGTGCGGCGGGGCATTCCGGGTCTGGCGTTCAAATTTGGCTGGTTGCCCGACTCGCCCGAACAGAAAACCTTCAACGAGTGGATTCACACCCGTTATCACGCGCCAAGCGATGATTTGAACCAGCAGGTCGATCGGGTTGCGGCTGCGCAGTTCACGTCTATCATCGCCCAGTTGGCGCAACGCGTTGCCAATAGTCCCGAGAAGCCGACGTGGTACGCGGAAAGCTTTTATAGTGGCCTGAGCCAACGAGTGCGGACCGCCTCGCGCTGACTGCCACCCTCTAAGCTTTGATTGTTGCCGGACCAGGTTCGAGGCGGCGTGAAACTCTCGCCCGACTCCGGCCTTGTCATGTCGATGCATTGATGCTGGCAGATGATAGCGTCAACGCATTGGAACCGGAGCGGTGACCCGGATTCTCCGTCGATCAGTCGGATTATCGGAAACTTGCTGTGCCAACTCGTCTCAAGTCTCATCGGAACTTGGCAATCCGATCTCTTGAACCGTACTTTCAAAGGCCGTCGATATGATCCGCAGCAAGCCGTCCGCATCGATCCACAATACGACAAACGAGTCATGTTCCGGCCCTCACATTTGGATTTCTCTGGAGGGAATATAGCGCAGGCCAGTGATGTTGGATAGGCCTCGGCGGCGCAACCTGAGTAAGTCTCCTAAGACATATCGACGTCGCCGCAAATCGTGCATCACGCGCACTTGAAATCTCAGCGTGCAACCGGCTGTGGATGCCGGCGGGCAACACCGGCCGCCGTTGAACATGCGAACCCCACAGAACAAAAATCGATGCAAAATTCCATCAAGAAACTTGACAGTGATTCAGCATTAGTATCACAATGTGTTTCTAATGCTTGGCGAATTCGAATACCTACTCATCAGCGCTGCGGCTGGCCTCGGCGACGAGGCTTACGGCGCGGCGATCCGTGAAGAGCTCGAAAGACACACCGGTCGCAAGTGCTCGATCGGCGCGCTCTACACCACGATCGACCGGCTCGAAACGAAAGGGCTGCTGAAAACTTTCATGGGCGAAGCGACCGCGCAGCGCGGCGGTCGCGCTAAGCGTATGGTGCGCGTGACGCCGAAAGGCGTTCAGGCGGCGAGCGATTTTTATCACGCGGTCACTTCGGTCAGCCGCGGAGTCGCCTGGGCAACGAAACCGACCGGGAGTTCGACGTGAAATCCGGCTGGGCGTTTGTGGAATGCGTCGCGCAGGTTCTGCCGCCGAGCGAACGCGAACCCGTCCTCGGCGACATGATCGAGTCTGGCGAGAACGCGTGGCAAGCGCTGCGCGGCGTGATGGGTTTTATTGTGCGCCGCCAAACCGAACTTTGGAAAAGCTGGCGGCCGTGGGTTGCGGCGTTCGGCGTGGCGCTGCCCTACAGATCCCTGCTCATGGGAATGTCGTTGACGGTGGCGTTGAGCTACATGCGATTGCTCTGCCCGGAGATGCTCGCGCAAGCTTCTTTGAACAAACCCTCTGCGATCGTGGTGCTGCTCTGG
>JAFAZL010000303.1 GCA_019239815.1 Acidobacteriota bacterium | reverse complement strand
GAAGAAGAATTCACCTGGGCGTACTTCCGCCCTGCGGGAGTGATGGACGTCCGCGGCGGCGCGGCTGCCGACGGTGTGCTCACCGCGTGGGAATTTCACAATTACAACTCCGGTGGCTCCGGCATCGGCACCCCTTACGTGGTCGCGAATCAGCGCGTCCAATTCCATGAGACAAAATCGCCGCTTCGCCAAGGCTCGTATCGCGGACTGGCTGCAACCGCAAATCACTTCGCGCGCGAATGCGCGATGGACGAGCTCGCGCACGCCGCCGGCGTGGACCCCCTAGAATTCCGCCTCAAAAATATTTCGGACTCGCGACTGCGGGATGTCTTTGTCGCCGCATCGAAAAAATTCGGGTGGCCGGGGAAGAAAACTGCTGAAGGCCAAGGCTTCGGCATCGGCGGGGGGATCGAGAAAGGCGGCTACGTCGCCACCTGCGCCGAAGTGGCCCTCGATCGCGCCAGCGGCAACGTCCGCATAGTGCGTGTCGTCACCGCGTTCGAATGCGGCGCCATCGTCAATCCCGACGGACTGCGCAATCAGGTGATCGGCGCCAACATCATGGGACTCGGCGGTGCGCTCTTCGAAGCCATCACTTTCGAAAATGGCCGCATCACGAATCCACATTTCGCAAGGTATCGCGTGCCGCGCTTCAAGGACGTGCCTGAGATCGAAGCTGTGCTGCTCGATCGCAAAGACATTCCGTCCGCCGGCGCCGGTGAAACGCCAATCGTTGGCATCGCTCCGGCGATTGGAAACGCTATCTTTGACGCCACGGGCGTCCGGCTTCGGACGCTTCCGATGGTTCCGAACGGCCTGAAAGCATAGCGAGTTGCACAAGGAGCGAGCGCACTTCTCTCATCGATGACAAAATCCTGGCAGACGAAACTCATTCACACAGACGCGACGGTGCCGGAGGGTTACCGCTCGCTCACCACAGCCGTGCGACGCGGTTCGACGACGCTCTTCCGTTCCGCAGCGGCCGCCACCGATCAGTGGGATCAATATAAAGTTGGCTATACCTACGGCCTCTACGGCACTCCAACCACGCTCGAACTAGCCGCGCGCATCTGTGAACTCGAAAAAGGGAAGTACACCGTGCTGGCGCCAGGTGGCCAAGCAGCTATCTCGCTGATCGATCTCGCGTTGCTCCACGCTGGCGACCACATCCTTGTTCCCGCTAGCGTCTACCATCCAAATCGAAAATTCACGATGACCATCCTCGCCCGTTTCGGAGT
Organism: Acidobacteriota bacterium; assembly: GCA_019239815.1. The sequence continues at coordinate 4,120 of JAFAZL010000303.1, read as the reverse complement.
CACAGCGACCTTCTACAAGCCAAACATCGGCGCGGGAATTTCAGATCTGATTCGCGAGAATACGCGTCTGGTTTGGACCGAGAGCCCGCAATCGATCACGATGGAAGTTCAGGACGTTCCGGCAATCGCCGCGGCTGCGCACGCAAAAGGCGTGAAGGTCGTGCTTGATAACACGTGGTCGGCCGGCATCCTCTTCGATGCGTTCGAACACGGTATCGACATCACCATGCAAGCCCTTACGAAATATGTCGGCGGTCACAGCGATTTGTTGCTCGGCTCAGTAACCGTCCGTGACGAAGATCTGTACCAAAAAATCGGCGCGGCGCAACAAGTCCTCGGCGGCAACATCTCTCCCGACGACTCCAGCCTCGCGCTGCGCGGCTTGCAAACCCTCGGCGTGCGCCTGTCGGCCATCGAAGATTCCGCGCTCAAGATCGCAAACTGGCTCGCAACTCGCCTCGAAATCGAGCGCGTCTTGCACCCAGCGCTCGAATCCTGCCCAGGCCATCAATTCTGGAAGCGCGACTTCCAAGGCTCGTCAGGTTTGTTCTCGATTGTCTTGCGCCATGGCTATACGCGCGAACAAGTCGTCACGTTCGTAGACAAACTAAAACTCTTTAAGGTCGGTTACAGCTGGGCAGGCGTAACCAGCCTCGCGATGGCCTACGACTTCGGCAATTCAACCGAGCAACCACCCTACGATCACCGCATCGTGCGGCTGAATATTGGATTGGAATCCACCGAAGATTTGCTGGCGGATTTGGAACAATCGCTGGAAGCCTTGCCGAAACTGAGTTGATCTCGCTGGGTCTACGGGGGAAAAGCGCGCGCCGGTTACCGCCGATTCGACCCAAACTGATAAACAATGCTGGCCACCGCGCGGAAATTGCTCAGCCCGCCAAACGTCGTCGGCGAAGTCAAAAACGAAGCTCGAACATAATCCGCTGTGCCCCGAACGGCCCACTGCGGCGAAAGCTGATACTCCACCCCGCCACCGAAAGCCCCGGCAGGTTCGTTGATATAACCCTTGGTTACACCCTTCGGGCTGATCAGCACGCCAGTGATCCGCGCGCCACCGCCCAGAACATGCGCAAAGGTCGCGAGCCTCGGCCCTCGCGAGATATAAAATACCGGCCCGCCCATATACGTGAACTCGTCGGCATGGTGCGTAGTCGAATTAACGTTAGCCGCCCGAGAATAGGCGAGGTCCAGTTGAATCCCCCACCGAGGCCGAAAATTTACTGTAAAGGCGGTATCGAGTCCATTGAGATTGGCGCGTTGCGGCTGCAGCGCCAGATTGAAATACTGATAGCCCACGCTAAAGTCCATCGACGGGCCCGTAGCGGTAATCTTCGGGCTCTGGGCAACCGCCGGGGCCGCGCAAATCAGCAGGCAAACAAATAGCTTCGTCAATCGGTTCATGCTTGTCATAAGCCGGTAAGACTCGACCAGATTTTGGGGCCAATCGCGAAGGCAGGGCGGGCGGGAGCCGACCGTAGCCCTTCGCATTCTCGGATGCCGATTCTCCCCTCTGGGAAAGGATAGCAAAGTAAAAAACGCGGCCAAGCACATTTGGAGGGCCGGTTTCCGTTACGGCATGGCCTGCCCGCGCGGTCAGTTGTCGCGCTCCGCGCAAGCGGTCAAGATCATCCCGACGATCGACTCCTGAGCGGTTCTAACCGATTGATTTTAAGCAGCTTGATGGAGGGAGCCGAATGCAGACTACCGGCAAGAAATCAACCCTCGGCGGCACGCGCCGCCAGCGGAAATACGCCAAAGAACGCGCCGTAAAGCGCGTACCGTTCGTGGCCTCAGCGGAGGTCGTCGAAGCGGGTACTGGGACCAAGCTCGTCGCACGCACTTCCGAGATAGGTCTCGGAGGCTGCTACATCGATGCACTAACTCCGTTCGGCATCGGAACCTGTGTCGTGATCAAAATCCTGCGCGACCAGGGTGCCTTTCAGGCCAAGGCCAAGGTCGTCTACAGCGATGCCACCTTTGGCATGGGGCTTAAGTTCGACGCGCTTGAGCCCAAGCAGCGAAGCATCCTGGAAAGCTGGGTCGCGGACATTGTGCTCGCGGACCGGGCCAGTTAGGAAGCGACCAGCCTCCGTTCCATTTTGAAATGGCGTTTCGAAGTTGGAATTCGTTCATGGGGCGGTGATGAAGATTCCAGATCTGATTCGACTAGCCGGACCGCGCTTTCAGCAACTTCCAAGGGTATCGCGGATGCCTAATGGAGAACGGTTTGCTTCTTGGATTCGTCGCAAGGAAGCTCTCCTTCCCAAAAGCGGGACCTCGCACCCGTCGTTGGGAGAAACGGACTGAACTATGGCGACGAGGGGACACTTGAAGTCAGTAGAGTTCAAACAGGCGGAGTTGACTGGCAATCACGCAAGCGTTGTCACAGAAACGGCAGTTCCGGCGTCCGCTTCAGCAAATTCAGCCGCCGTTCTGAAGTCGGGGGCCGTAACCGCACCCCCCGCCGCGACAACGACAGCAAAGAGTGCGTCGCCGGTCACCGCCGCGGCGATCAAAGGGTCGCCGACTTCGCCTCGATTCACAGCGGAAGAAACGATACTTCTTCGCGGTCTGGCGTCGGGAGCATCGTCTAGGGAAATGGCTGCCCAGATGAGATTGCCGCGCGAATCACTCTATCGCCTGATCGGCGACCTTCGCCGCAAAACCGGCGCCAGCAGCGACACCGCCTTAGCCGTCTGGGTACTTCGAAACATGGGGGCTAGCGGTGGCGAACGTCGCAGCGGCGGCCGCTAGCCACCCGATCAAATTACTACCAAACATTGTTCCTGGACCGAGAGTGCACGCCATCTTTCGAAGCGGTATACTTCCGGCCGAGGTGACGACGAATGCCCAGCATGACGCCAGAATTAGCGAAATGCGCACGCCAGATTGCGATGACGTCGATCAAGAACGAACACGGCACAACCAAGAGCATTCTCGCGGCGATTCCCCCGAATGGCGGTGACTACAAGCCCGAGCCCGCCGCACGCTCAGCCCTCGAACTCGCCTGGCACATTGTTGCCTCCGAGCATCGGTTTTTTTCCTCGGTGACAAAAGGCTCTTTTGACGTCACGCCAAACCCAAAGCCCGATTCCCTCAAGACCGGCGTCGACATCGCAAAGTACTACGACGAGCTACTTCGCAAGGACCACGCTGCGCTCACGGACTTGAGTGGCGAGCAACTCGCGAAAGAAATGGACTTCCGAGGCATGTTCCAAATGCCGGCCGTATCCTTTCTCGACTTGGGTCTACGGCATTCCATTCATCATCGCGGCCAGCTCTCCGTATATCTGCGGCCCGCTGGCGGCAAAGTCCCTGCTATTTACGGCGAAAGCTACGATTCCAAAAACAAGTAATCTTCGCCGGGAAGCCCGACAAAGGAAAGGGCCGCAAACCTCCTCGCGGCCCTTCGTCGTGCCTCGTTGTAGAGTCCTCCGCGATTACGCCGTCGTCCGCCGGGCCCGCTGGTCGGCCTTATCCACCGAAGCCTCGCCGGTCGATGAGACGTCCTGACCGCCGGTGCCCTTCAGAATCTGCTTCGCCCGCGTAACTTCGTCCGAGGTCGAGCAGTGCACCGACAGCAGGATGCCGCCCTTTTCGATGATGCCCTCGTAACGCTTGGCCTCAAACTCGGGAATCCCCGCACCCACCAGCGCTCCTGCCAAGCCTCCAACCGTTCCGCCTGCGCCCATTCCCGCCAGCGTGGCCATAATCGGACCCGCCGCGATGAGCGGCCCAACTCCTGGAATCGCCAGCGCCCCGATGCCAGCGAGTAGTCCGAGCGCTCCGCCGAGCACGACGCCGGTGCCTGCACCAGCAGTCGCTCCCTCAGGTGCTTTCGTTGCCTTTTCAGTTCCGATCTCCCGCGTACCGAGATTCTCCGGCAAAAGCACAGAGATTTCAGCCGCAGGAAATCCCGCGTTCACCAATGCGTCAGCCGCTTGTTCTGCGCCGTTGCGAGTCGAATAGATCCCGAATACTGCCGTCTTCTTGTCAGCCATGAATGTCTTCTCCTTCGAATCTGAACGTCATCGAGCCTTCATTTTCAACAGTCGAATTACGGTCGAACACGAACAGCTGGGAAATTCAGGATTTCGGT
>JAFAZL010000843.1 GCA_019239815.1 Acidobacteriota bacterium | reverse complement strand
GACAACCAGAGAATCAGAAATGCTCCGATCAGAATCGAGTCAAAGCGAAAGTAGGGCCGCTCGTAGTACACACCGCTTGAGTACAAAAATAGCTGTGCGTGAATCGCCAGCCCTCGCCAAAGCATGAACAGCAAACACGCCCCAAGGACAATCGCCGGACTGCGCTTGAGCGCGAGCAATGAGAACGCCAGCGGCCAGAGCAGGTAAAACTGCTCTTCGAGGGAAAGCGACCAAAGGTGCGCGAGAGTGAGACTATGCCCGAAGATATTTCGCACGTAAAACAGACATTCCAGGATCTCCCGCTTTGACACATCGGTGATCAAACCAAGCCGCATGAGAACGAGCGTCACGCCGATGAAGAGTAGAAATGCAGGTGCGAGGCGAAGAATGCGGCGAATGTAAAAGACGCCGAAGTTGATCTTGCCCGTTGCCAATCGCTCGCGATACAGAAGACCCGTGATCAAGAATCCGCTCAAAACAAAAAACAAGAGAACGCCTAACTTGGGGAGCGTATCGAGGGCAGTATTCTGGGGCATTCGGTATTCCAGATAATGTCCTCCAACAACCAGCAGAACGGCTAAGCCGCGAAATCCATCGAGTTCTGGAATGCGATGAAAGCGGAAAGGTAAGAGCGACCGCTCTCCGTTTTCGCGCGCGGCGACGTCTTGCTCGATAGTGTTAGTTGACATTGCGCACGGCAAACGAGTTTAGGAACAGTACTACATCGACCAAACGAAGCGAAATTGAACGCCACTTGTGCCTAACCGCACCGAGTTATTGTTTCGCAGTTTTTTTTCTTCCGACAAGTAGTTCAGGTGCAGAAGATTCGGTTGACAAACTCGAATCCGTCCTATAGATAGCTATAGGAAGGCGATGGCACCCACCAAGAACGACATCCTGCAAGGCACGTTAGCCCTTCTGGTGCTGAAGACGCTGCAGCACGGGCCGATGCACGGATGGGGGATCACGCTTCATATCCAGCAAATTTCAGACGAGGTGCTCCGCGTCGAAGAAGGATCCTTGTATCCAGCGCTTCACCGGATGGAGCAGGAAGGTTGGGTTGCCGCTCAGTGGGGAACAACGGAAAGCCGTCGCCGTGCGCGCTACTACCGACTCACCGCGGCCGGACGCAAACAGTTGGCGAGCGAGGAAGAGAAGTGGACGAAGCTTACGAACGCTGTAGCCCAGGTTTTGAATTTCTCACCCGCTAAGTCTTGAAAGGACCATATGGGCTGGCGACAAAAAATACGCGCTCTCTTCAATCAAGAGCAGCTCTCGGCTGATCTGGATGAGGAACTGCAATTCCACCTCGCCATGCGCAAAGAGTTGAACATTGAAAATGGAATGTCTGAGGACGAAGCGGGTAGCGCTGCCAGGCGCCAGATTGGCAATCAAACTTGGCTGAAAGAAGAGATGCGCACGATCGATCTCTTCGCATTTCCGGACACCGTCTGGCAGGACCTTAAATTTGCATTTCGGATTTTGGCAAAGCAGCGGCGGTTCACATTCACAGCCATTCTGGCCCTTGGCCTTGGCATTGGAGTCAACACCGCGGTCTTCACGCTATACCGTGCATTTCTGTTACGCCCGCTCGATGCAAGCAATGCCAAGGAACTTGTGAATGTTAGCCGCACCAACTACATGGGCAAGTACGATCCGACTTTCAGCTACCCGGACTATGAAATTTACCGCGACCGCAATCGTGTGTTTTCTGGATTGATTGCAGCCACCGCCGACGAAGTCACGCTTTCGGGGTTTGGCGATTCGTCCAGCAACGGTCATGAAATGGTTGGAGCTTTGGCAAATGCCGTTGGATTTCGCACGCCCAGTGTGATGACGGGCGGAGCTCAATTCGTTACGGTTTCGCTTGTTTCCGACAACTATTTCTCGGTTCTGGGCGCAAATTCCATCCGCGGTCGAACCTTTGACGCAGTCGACGCTCGCGACACGCTCCCCGTCGTTATGATCAGCGAAAATTATTGGCGAAGAAAATTCGGTGCAGATCCGTCATCGCTTGGCAGGTCGATCAGCCTGAACGGTGTGTCGTTCGCTGTCATCGGAATCTCTCCCCACGATTTTATGGGGACAAATTTGAGTGTGCCCAATTTCTGGATTCCACTTCGCTTCCAGAAGTTGTTGCACCCGAGCGACGACATTCTTCATGATCGGGAAGACGCCTGTTGCCGCCTGTACGGCCGCCTCGCGCCGGGTATCCATTTGAGGGAGGCTCAGGCAGAAATAAATCTGCTTGCCGAGCAACTTCGGCCTCTGCACTCGGGCCGCTCGGATTTCAGCAAGCCACTTACCGTTCAGTTGAGGCCAGGTTCGCCGTTCGGCCGCGACATAGACATTGATTTGAGGTTCGCAATTGCGCTCATCATGGGTGCGGTTGGGCTTGTTTTGCTCATAGCCTGTGCAAATCTCGCCAGTTTGCAGCTGGCACGCTCAGCGGCGCGGCAGAGTGAGATAGGAGTTCGCCTTTCTCTTGGAGCGAGTCGCGGCAGGCTAATTCGGCAACTGCTGACAGAAAGCGCGCTTTTGGGACTTCTGGCTGGCGGCGTGTCGATGGTCTTGACCTATTGGATTCTGCGTTTCTTCATCGTGGAAATTTCGGCAACGCTGCCTGCTGAGTGGGGAGCATTTGCGCTGCGTGTTGCACCGGATATGCAAGTCTTCGGATATGTCTTTGCAATTTCGATTCTCGCTGGATTGTTGTTTGGTCTCATGCCTGCACTGGAATCCTCAAAGCCGAATCTGATTTCTGCGATCAAGGAGGAAGGTAGGCACTTCTGGTTTCCAATCGGCAAGACCCGCTTGCGTGATGGATTGATTGTCACCCAGGTGGCTGTTTGTCTCGTGCTTTTGATTGCGGGCGGATTGCTTGTTCGGAGCTCGGTGCGCGCTCTCGAAATGAAGACCGGCTACGAGACCAAACATGTCTTGTCACTCGATGTGTATTTCCCGGATGGATTTGGATATACGCACCAAAAAGAAGTATCTGAAATCCAGGCGCTACAAGCGGGGCTGCGTTCGCTCGCCGGGGTGGAGGACGTCTCGCTCGGTAGGCCGCCCGCCGGCGGTGGTTTGCGCGAAGCGTTCGTTGCAGTGGGGGATGAGAATCTCTCGACAGAAAATTCACAACGCACGCTCTACTACACCTACGTACAGCCGAACTACTTTGAGACGTTGGATATACCCTTGAGCCTTGGACAGGGTTTTTCCGCGTCCCAGACACATGGAGATGCAGTGGCCGTCGTGAGCGAATCGGCAGCAAAGGAACTTTGGCCGGGAAAGAATCCGATTGGCCAGAAGATGATGTTAGACGGCTCGGGGCAATTCCACTCGAATGGCGAGTTGCTGCCCGTTCGCACCTCATATCAAATTATTGGCGTCGCAAAAGACACTCGCGGCGTACTCATTGATGGGACGGACGCTCGAAAAGCCTATCTGCTGCTTCCTCCCGATCGATTGGTTGACCGTCCTCTGTTGATCCGAACCAAAGGCGATCCCTGGCTCTTGAAAGACGATATTGGAAAACTAATAGGCTCGCTGGACTCGAACATGATCGTCTACACCGCCACGCTGGAAGATTTGTTAAGAACCAGCCCGCAATTCGTGATCTCCAGATCTTCGGCAATATTCGCGGCCATTGTCGGATCTCTAGGGTTGTTGCTCGCATCGATCGGTATCTACGGCACGGTCAGTTACGCCGTGGTCCGGCGAACGCGTGAAGTTGGCATTCGCATGGCCCTTGGAGCAACGAGACGCGATGTCGCAAGCTTGATTCTCCGCGAAAGTACTCGTCCCGTGATCGTCGGTCTGATCCTTGGAATCATCGGTGCAGTCGGCTCTGCGTATCTGATGCGGGCCATCCTGTTCGGCGTAAGCACACTCGATCCAGCGTCCTTTTTAGGCGTGTCTGTATTGTTTTTCGTGATTGCGATGCTCGCGGCGTATTTTCCCGCGCGCCGCGCCACTCGAGTCGACCCAATGGTCGCTCTACGATATGAATGATCGCAAAACTCAAATTGTCTGGAAAAGGACCCGACAGTTATTGTTTTAAAAAATGGCGGAGAGGGTGGGATTCGAACCCACGGTACGGTTTCCCGTACGCTCGCTTTCGAGGCGAGTACTTTCAACCGCTCAGTCACCTCTCCGCGGTCGTGGCACGGCGTGAGTTGCCGTGTTGATCGTCGCTCAATCGTAACAGACGGCTACTTGCCTCAGCAATCATGAGTCTCGGTGTCGTTACGGTTTTTGGTAGCGCAGGCATCTTGCCGGAGCTACCAAAACGACGTGAACCTTTCGTCATTCACGCGAGTGCCTAGCAGCAGGAACTCAACGCCGTTCGGCAAAGAAGGATTGGATGACGGCGGCGCACTCGGTGGCTAGGACGCCGGCAGTTACTTCGACCTGGTGGTTCAGTTTGGGGTGCGAGAGGACCTCGAAGCAGGAACGGACCGCGCCGCCTTTGATGTCGTCGCAGCCGTAGGCGACGCGCGGGACACGGGCTTGGATGATCGCGCCGGCGCACATGCTGCAGGGCTCGATCGTGACGTAGAGCGTCGTGCCGGCCAGGCGATAGTTGCCGATGGCGCGCGACGCTTCGCGTAGGACTACGACCTCGGCGTGAGCGGTTGGATCGCAATCGCGAATCGTGCGATTCGCGCCGCGGGCGAGGACGACGCCGTCGCTGTCGCGCACGAGCACGGCGCCGACGGGCACTTCGCCGGCCGCGGCTGCAGCGCGCGCTTCTTCGAGCGCCATTTGCATGAACTCGACATCGCTTTCCATCGAAGAGCGTTCCATTAACACGCGAGGATAACACGCGAGCGTTTCGCGCCGGCTTTGCAGGCCGCGACGCACTCGCAAGGAAGACGCGGAAGAAAGTGGCGACTTGCTTGGTGCAGGACACTGCGAATCCCGCGCACGACGGCAATCTTGCGGAACGATTGCCGCTGCGCTTCTTGACAAACCCTTGCACGGCCAACAAACTACTTCGCATGGTCGAGGTTTTGCTGCCACGTTCGCAGTCGGTTTTGTGCGTTTTCGCGTGGCTTTGCTGCGCGAATCGTGTGCGCCGCCCGATCCGCTGACCACCTTCATGGAAATCCGCCGCGATCCAATCACGCAAAGTTGGGTAGTGCTGGGCCAGCCCGAAAGTCTCGATGAGACGTCCGCGCCTTGTCCGTTTGACGGCCCGAGCTTCGACAAAAAACCAGCGATTTTGAGCCTGCCTAGCGAAGGCGCATGGCAAGTCCGCGTGATTCCGCATCCCGATCCGCTCTATCGCATTGAAGGCGAGCCGAGCCGCCTCGCCGAGGGCATGTACGACAAGATGGGCGCACTGGGCGCTCACGAAGTCGTTATCGAAACGCCGCATCACGACAAGCGCATGTCACAGTTCAGTGATGAAGAAATCGAGCGCGTGCTGTCGGTCTGGGCGAGCCGCATTGCGGATCTGAAAAAAGACGCGCGGTTCAAATACGTGACTGTTTTCAAGAATCAAGGCGGGTCCGCCGGCGATGAGTGGTCGCATGCGCATTCGCAAATCACCGCGACGATTTTTGTTCCGCGCCGAATCAAATATGAGCTGAGTTCCGCGAGCGAATGGTTTCGCGAACGTGAACGCTGTATTTTTTGCGACGTCGTTCGCCAGGACGAAAAAAACGGCAAGCGCATCGTCGATGTGCAAGGCGATTACTACGCTCTGTGCCCGTATGCCTCACGCGTGCCTTACGAGATGTGGCTGTTGCACCGCAAGCACAATCATCTCTTTGAGCAGCCGCGCCCCGGGTCAAATCGCCGCCAATTGGCCGCGCTGCTCGGACGCGTTTTGCGCCGCCTCGAAAAAGTGGCGCCTGCGTTTCACATGGTGATTCATACAGCTCCGAACACACGCAATAAGAAGGGCGAGCTTTCCGGCTACTGGAAAACGCTCGCCGACGATTTTCATTGGCATATCGAAATTCTTCCCATCCTCGAAAAGCGCAGCAAGTCGTACAGCATCAAAGAGGTTTACTTCAACGCGATGTTGCCCGAAACCGCCGCCGCGGAACTGCGCGCGATGGATCCGAATTCGTGAAGTCGTTGGCTCGCCGCCGATCTCTCCAACCTGAATCCGGCGGAATCATCTCCTCGCTGCTGTCGCTCGTTTTTGTCGTCGTGTTGTGCGCGGTCTTGTATCTTGCGCGCGGACCGATCCTGCGCGTGATCGGCGAAACGTGGGTCGTCGAAGATCCTCTCGAAAAATCCGACGCTATCATCGTTTTGAGCGACGATAATTTTTACGCCGACCGCGCCGCGCATGCCGCCGATTTATACCGTCATGGGTGGGCGCCACTCGTGGTCGCGAGCGGTCGAAAGCTGCGGCCCTACGCCGGCGTCGGCGAACTCATGCAGCACGACTTGGTCGAGCGAGGGGTGCCAAAAGACAAAATCGTCGTCATCTCCCACAACGCTGAGAACACGAGGGAAGAGGCACAACTCCTTCTTCCGCAGGTCGTCGAGCACAAATGGCACAGCGTTATCGTAGTGACCTCGAACTACCACACTCGCCGCGCACGATATATTTTCCTGCATGTGTTCCCGCAGCAGATCGGCGTCACTGTAAGCGGGGCAAACGACGGCAGCTTCGACCCGGACCATTGGTGGCAGAGCCGGCTGGGACTGAAAGAGCTGACCAAGGAGATGGCCGGAATGGTTGTCGCCATGTGGGAACTCAAGGGTGGTACCAAGGGTAACCCCGCTCCCCTAGGAGTTGTGGCCCTGTACGAACTAAGACCGCTATAAGTGGTATAGAGCAGGACGCTACACCCCACATTTAGAATCCGGGATTTCCCTTTACTCTCAGTAAGTCCCGTACTATCTTCACGAATCGGAGTCGTCGCTCGCCTCCCTCAGCCGACGAATCACGACTTTTGAAGTCAAAATCTTCGTAGAGGTGTCCCGATGTGGAAGAAAGAAGACTCGAAGCCTCAAGGAGTTGCCGAAACGCCTAATTCGTTTGCTCCGGCTTCGTCGAGCAATCGGGACGCAGCGCCCGCTTTTAGCCCGGCATCCTCTCAGCCACCCGTGTCGACCAAGGCCACGGCCTGCATCAGCCAGGGCATTAAAATAAAAGGTGAAATTACGGGCAGCGAAGACCTCTTTATCGATGGGCCGGTCGAGGGTAAGCTGAATTTGGGCACCAGCAGCGTTACCGTGGGCCCGAACGGCACCGTCAAGGCCGACATCACCGCGCGCGAAGTGGTGGTTCGCGGCCGCGTTGAAGGCAAAATCGCCGGTAAAGAGCGCGTTCAGCTCTGGAGCACCGGCCAAGTGAGCGGCGAGATCTCAACCCAGCGCCTCGCCATCGAAGAGGGCGCGGTCCTTCGCGGCAAGGTGGAAACCGGCCGCCCCGTCGATAAGACAGAAGACCGCGGCTC
>JAFAZL010000246.1 GCA_019239815.1 Acidobacteriota bacterium | reverse complement strand
CAGTCCTTTGCTGTGTTTGGAAAGGAGGTCGTAGTCGATGCGCGGCTTATAATAGAAACCTTCAAGAAATCCAGCCGTTACCAGCTTGATGAGGTTTTGGTATCCCTCAAGCGATTCGCACAGCAACACCAAATGGTTGCTGCCACGGGTCCCCGGCTCTTCTTCGTTGCGATCGGCTCCCGCCGCGACCGGCGCCCCGCCGTTATTCTTCTCGCCGCGATCGTGCCGACTTCCTTTCGCGACATACACCTCGCACCCGATGATTGGCTTTACGTCCCGCTTGCTCGCCTCATTGAAAAACTTCGCCGCGGCAAACATGTTGCCGTGATCGGTAATCGCCACGGCCGGCATTTTCTGCCGCGATGCCTCATCGAGTAGCTCGGTGGTTTCGCAAGCCCCGTCTAGAAGGCTGTAGTCCGTGTGAACGTGAAGGTGAACAAACTGCGGCTGACCCATGGAACTCGATTTTAAATCTCTCTACAAAATTTTGCGACCCGGATTCCGAACTTTCTCCGACTTTCCCACAGCCGCCACGCAAAATATGTCGTCGCCCATCAATTGCACACACAAATTCGCTGTCAAAATCGACGAGAACTAACCGGGAAAGGAAAACTACTTCCGCGCGCTTTTCTTTGCGCCGCTCTTTGCATGCCCAGCCGCGGCTTTTGCCGGCGGATGTTTGGCCGCCGGCCGTTCTTTCCCGTGCGCCTTCGCAGCAGCGCCCGCCGCAGCCTTCGCCAAACCCTCCGCTGCTTCAGCCTTCGTCGCACCCTTTCCAGCTTTTTTCGGCGGCTCTTTTTTCTTCGGAGCTTCTTTAATCCCCGACAATTTCCGCAATATCTTCTCGCGCTCTTCCGGAGTCTTCCCGCGACCCGTCAACTGAATCGCGAATACTTGCTCCACGATCGAATCGAACTTCGTGCCTCGCTCCATTCCCAGCGTTGCCAGTTCGTTCGCCACCGTCGGCAGCCCGATCCTCACCGGCCGCCACTTGTTCAAATATGCCTTGATCTTCGACAGCGCTGCCGAATTTCTCGACTCCGCCAGTAAATATGCCGTCTGGTCCAGCGGCATCTGCTCCAAAAACTTGTACGCATCGATCGGCGCATTCAGCTTCTTTCCGACCAATTCCTTCTGCGCGCTCTCCGCTTCCTCTACAAATCCCTCGACCTTGCCGATCTCCGCCGCACGATACCCGGCCTTCGACAGCGCCGCGTTCAGCTCGCGATCCTTCATCTTCCCCAGAATCGCCAGCAACATCGGCGTCGCCAGCCGGGGCCGGAATCCCGCCGTGAATAAATCCTCGCGCACCTTCATCAACCGATTGATCGCGTCGTAGTCCGGATGCTTCTTCGCTAGATTCACGTTTACGGCTTCGAGCAACTTATGCTGCTCCCAGGCCTTAAGCACCACTGCCGGCCGCTCCTCTCGCGCCACTGCCTTCAACTCTTCGCCTGCATCCTCTGGAGTAATTGTGTGATGTAAATCCCGCTCGATCGCCAGATCGAACCATTCCTGCGTCCTCGACTCCGGCTTGAAACCCATCCGCGCCGAAAATCGCAGCAACCGTAGCAACCGCACTGGCTGATTCGTAAAGCTGTGAATCGTCAGCGCTCGCACTTCCCCGCGCTCGATGTCCGACAATCCGTTCGTCGGGTCAAGCAGCAACCCACGCGACGCCGGATTTAGCGAAATCGCGATCGAGTTCAGCGAAAAATCACGTCGCCGCAAATCTTCCATGATCGTCGACCACCGAATCTCCGGCCGCGTTCCCGGCCGCACATAATGATCGTCGCGCGCCGCCGAAATACTGCCTTCCACATCGCCCGCAAACAGCACTTCGATGTGCCGTAGCTTTTCATCCTCTTCCAAAATCTTCGCGCCGCCCTTCTCCAACTCGCGCGCCATCTTTGAAGGATTGCCTTCGACGGTAAAATCCAGATCCCGCAGCGACGCGCCGGTGATCAAATCGCGCACCGTGCCACCCGTCAGATACAAATTGAAGCCCATCGCCGCCGCCAACTCCTGCACGCGCATCATCACCGCGCGCTGCTCCGGCGACAGTCGGCTCTCCAGTAAGAACATATAGTCTGGCATCGTGTTTCCTTCGCCTCTCGAACGACCTCTCGCCACCCGCGGTCAACCACAACTGGTCAACCACAAGCCGCAGCCGCTCCGCTAAAAATTCCCTGGGCTGGTTTACAACAACTGCAACCGATATTTACCTCTACATCGGGCCGCCGCTACGCGCGCCCTTATGCACGAGGGTGATGCGCCTTGTAAATCTGCTTCAACCGCTCCTCGACAACATGTGTATAAATCTGCGTCGTCGAAATATCCGCGTGGCCCAGCATCAGTTGCACCGATCGCAAGTCCGCGCCGCGTTCCAGCAAATGCGTCGCGAAGCTATGCCGCAACATGTGCGGCGTCAGCGCAACCCGCAACCCCGCTCGCCGCCCATACGCCGACAAAATCTTCCACACGCCGACGCGACTCAGCGAAGTCCCGCGCCGGTTCACAAACAACGCATGACTCTGCGAAAGCCTTGCCTTTTTCAGCAATTCCGGCCGCGCTTCATGCAAATACTTCTCAACCATCGTTAGTGCTTTCTTCCCGATCGGCACGATCCGCTCTTTGTCGCCTTTGCCGATCGTCCGCACGCAACCCATCTTGCTATCCAAATCCCCAATCTTCAGCCCAACAAGCTCGGACACGCGCAGCCCAGTCGAGTACAAAACCTCCAGCATCGCCAGATCCCGGACGCCCATCGACGTCTTCTGATCCGGCTGACTCAGCAGCCGCTCGACATCTTCGAGCTTCAGATATCCCGGCAGCGTCCGCCGTATCTTCGGCGATTCCAGATTGATCGTCGGATCGGTTGCTATCAAATCCTGTATCTGCGCGAACCGGAAAAAATTCCGCAGCGTCACCAGATGCCGTGCCACCGTCCGGCTCTCGAGCTTTTCCCGATACAATCCCGCCAGAAAATCGACCAGATCGTCTCGGCTCACACCCTCCAGCGTCAGCTTCCGCTTCTTCGCAAACGCTTCAAATTTAACCAGATCCCGCCCATAAGCCTCGACCGTGTTGGCCGAGAGCCCCTTCTCCACCTTCACATGGGTCACAAACGACGAAATGGTCGCCGAAATCTCCATCATGCCTCTGCGTAAGACTCATCACCGCGGTTTCGTCGCGTCGCAATTCCGTAAATCTCTTCCATCTCACGGCACCGGAATATCCATGCCGTTAGCAGGTACAACCCCGTCGCCCCGCCCAGCAGCGCCAGAAACACCAGCAGTTGCACCAAAAACCGCGAATGCATCGTAAATTGCGTGTAATGTGCCCCAAACCAGCACGCAACGCCCATGATCACCGAACACATGAAGATTCTCGAGAACGACGAGATGATCTCTTTCGTACCCAGTCGTCCGTGCCTCAATCTAAAGATGATGAACAGCGCAAAAAAGTCGAAATAACACGCCAATCCCGTCGCGAGTGCGGGTCCGCCGTTCTGTACCTTCGAAAACAACCACGCATTGTTCAAAAACAGCACGTTCAGCCCGATGTTGATCAGCATCGAGATCCCAGCCACCACCACGGGGGTCCGGGTATCCCTGGTCGAATAAAACGCCGGCACCACCAGCTTCACCGTCGCTAGTCCTGGTAACGCTATCGCATAGTACAGAAGCGCCCGCGCCGTCAATCGCGTTGATGATGCCAAGAATTGGCCGTGCTGGAACAGCACGCGGATAATCGGCTCGCGTAGGATCATCAGTCCTAGCATGGCTGGAATCGTGATAAACGCCACAATCCGCACCGAAAAGGTGAGCGTCTTCTTCAACCCAGAATAATCATTTGCCGCGGCCTGGTGCGACATCATCGGCAAAATCGCCGTCGCGACCGCGATTGCGTAGCCGCCCAGCACCAATTCCATAACGCGGTCGGCCAAATACAGCGCCGCCAGGCTTCCGACTGGCATCTTCGCCGCCGTCGCAAACCGCGTATCCACCAGCAAATTGATCTGCCCGATGCCGATGCCAAACAACCTCGGCAGCATCAGTCTCGCCACATTTCGAATCGCCGGATGCGAGAACGATAGCCCAAAATTAAACGTCATGCCCTTCTGCACCAGCGCCGGCACCTGAATCAAGAACTGCATTACACCGCCGACAAGCACCCCAACAGCAATGGACGTGGCGGGGTCCTTGAAATACTTCCAGACAGCCGGCACCGTGAACGCAATCGTCGCTACATTCAGCACCACCGGCGTGGCCGCCGGTAACCCAAACATGTGAAAGCAGTTCAGGATACCCATCGCCAGCGCAGCCAGCGCCACAAAGAACAAATACGGGAACACGATGCGGTTCAACTCCACCGCCTGTTGCGTCGCAACTCCTTTGCCCGCAAACATATGGACGACAAACGGCGAAAAAACCATCCCCAGCACGGTGATAACAGCTACAACCAGCGCCAGCGTCCAAAACAGCTTGTTCGCGAACTCCCAGACGTCTTCCTTCGGTTTTTCCCGCATGTACGAGGTAAAAACCGGTATAAACGAAGCCGTCATCGAGCCTTCGGCCACCAGTCTGCGGAAAAGGTTCGGAATGCGGTAGGCGAGAACGTACGCGTCCGCGGCTGGCCCCGTGCCCAACAATAAAGCGATACGTTGATCCCTGACGTACCCTAAAATGCGGCTTGCGATGGTGACCAGCGAGATGATCGAGGCGGACTTGAGGATCTGCTTTTTTTCGGTCAACGGGCGGCTCTCCGTGGCCTAACCCCAATCAAAACAATGAGTTGACAGCAAACCCTGCTTAACATAACATACATCCATCTGTTTCGCAAATAGTTAAGTTTTGGACGTACTGATTCCCCGAAATAAAATTGAAAACGCGCGCCCCAGCCTCGACGCATAAGAAAGTTGTCGTTGCTCTTGCCGACCGTAAGAGCCTGCGCGGCTATCTCAATCCGTCTCGCCTAGGTCAATCCGACCCCATCGACCTGCTCACCCCCGATGGCGAGCACGAAGAAATCCCGCTCTCCAAAATCCGTTCGATCTATTTCGTCCGCGAGTTCTCCGACGACTTCGAACCCGAGCGCAAAACCTTCCTCAGCCGCCCTAAGCTTGACGGCCTCTGGGTCCGTCTCCGCTTCATCGACGGCGACACGCTAGAAGGAGTAGTCCCCAACGATCTCCTCGGGTTGCTCGACAACGGCCTGCACATCACCCCGCCCGACCTCAACTCCTCCACCGACCGCATCTTCGTCCCCCGCCCCGCCCTCAGCGAACTCACCGTCCTCGGAGTTGTCGGCGTAGCCCGCCGCAAACCCGCCGCCGCAACCACATCGCAGCCCCGCCTGTTCACCGACTAATTGTTCCCTCTCGATCTTTTCCGCGTCCATCTCCTCCGCGCCCCCTCTGCGCATTCTGCGTCTCCGCGTTGTTTTTCTCTTCTTCCCCGGTTACGACTTTCAACTGTCGACTGTCAACCTCCGAAAATGCGAAACTCCCCTCCACATCCATCAGGAGCCAAAATGAAGCTCTCCGAAATCGCTGAAAAGCTCGGCTGCCGCCTTGAGGGCGACCCCCAAGCCGAGATCCACTCCGTCATCGGCATCGACCACGCCATCCCCGGCCAACTGACCTTCATCGC
>JAFAZL010000223.1 GCA_019239815.1 Acidobacteriota bacterium | reverse complement strand
GTCCAAGTGGGCTACGTCGGTTCTGGAACGCGACATTTGGATGGTTGCCGTCAGTTCAATCAAGCGCTGATCGCGACGCCGCAGAATCCCGTCAACGGTCAAACCACGACGACCAACGAGAATCTCGGTCAGCGTTTTCCTTTTCAGGGACTCGCCGGCGGCTCGTACATTTGCGAGACGTCGTTCAATGCGAATTACAACGCGTTGCAGACCAGCGTCAAAAAGAGAACCAGCTACGGACTCACACTCCTTGCCAGCTACACCTTCTCAAAAACCCTCGACTACACCAGCGGAACGAGCGATTCGGACACGCTTGAACTTGATTTTCTGGGGAACGATCAAACAGATACGCGCAGCTCGCATGGCCCGTCGGATTTCGATCGTACGCATCGATTCGTGCTGAGCGCCGTGTACCAGACTCCGAGGGTGCGATTCGGACCTTCTGTTGCGAGGTTCGCGTTGTCGCGCTGGCAGGTTTCGGGCGTCTCCGTCCTGCAATCGGGTTTGCCGATCACAGCGATCGACAGCACAGCGGGGTCGGTCTACGGAAATCTTGTTGGCGACACGCGAGCGTCATGCACCGGTGCGAACCCGGCTTCGTCAGGGTCGGTCACTTCACGCCTCAACGGCTATTTCAACTTAGCCGCTTTTGCGCCACCTCCAACGATTGGGGACGGCACCGGCTTCGGTAACTGCGGAGTCGGCATTCTGCGCGGTCCCAGCGAGCTCAATCTGGACATGGGTCTACAACGATCGTTTGCGCTCACCGAGAGGCAGTCTCTCGATTTCCGAGCCGAGTTCTTCAATTTCACGAACACGCCAAAGTTCGGAAATCCCATCAACGACTTCGCCGCAGGCCCCGCGTTCGGCGTGATCACTTCGACGGTTGGAAATCCCCGCATCATCCAGTTCGCGCTGAAATACAAATTTTAAGGACTGAGATGAGCCTAAGCGGAATACCAACTTCCTTTTTTCGCGCCATCCGGTTTCAAGATCCAGACAAGGAAGCTCTGCGAAAAATCACCGCCCCCGAGTGGGAGCGCATTCTTTCCGATTGGCCGGCTGCGAGAATCATGACCTCGTATCGGCTCGATCACCGCGAGGTCGCTAGCGATAATCTTCCCAACTGTGTTGGTCAAAAAATCGATCAGTATCTCGCTGACACTGCTCTTCGATTCGAGAAAATTGAATCTGCGTATTCCTCGGTTGCAAGGCGGCTCGAAGAGGCCGGGGCAGACCACGTCGTAATCAAAGGATTTTCACTCTTTCCGGGATATACGTGTTGCCACGCGTCTCGTCCGCAGGGAGACATCGACCTTCTGTGCCCTCCCGACTTAGCGAACCGCGCGCAAGAAGTCCTTTCCTCTCTTGGATACGTGCCTGAGCCAAAGGAGGTGGAATGCCTAAAAGACCAGCTGCCCACGATGATGCCACGCAGTCGTTGGAAGCCGGGTCCAAACCCTTTCGATCCCGAAATGCCGATTGCCTTCGAGGTGCATTTCCGTCTGTGGGACGAAGAGTTCATGCGGTTTCCAGTTCCCGGCCTGGAAGAGTTTTGGAGTCGCCGAACTGTCCGGCAGATAGACGACTTTGCGTTTGCGGGTCTGCACCCCGTCGATAATCTTGGTTGCGCTGCTTTGAACGTTGTACGCGACCTCTTGCAAGGCATGCCGTCGCTCGAGCAGGTTCATTCGATCGCGCGCTTTTTACACACGCAGTCCGACGACGAGGCGTTTTGGCAGTCGTGGCATGAACTTCACCCTCCCGTGATGCGACGACTCGAAGCGATTACCTTCCGGCTTGCCTCGGATTGGTTTGGCTGCGAGGTGTCCGCCGAAGTGCGAGACGAAATGGACCAGCTGTCCGACAGCATTCAGGTATGGTTTCACAACACGTCGAGAGCTGGGCTTTACCCGAATACCACCCAGGCAAAATCAGGCGCATGGCTGCACTTCCTGCTTCTCGAATCGTTCAAGGACAGAATCGATGTGTTGCGGAAAACGGTTTTCCGCGTTGGTCATCCGCCGAATGTGAAAAACTCTGATCCTGACGACGATCAACCGAAGCGTCAGCTACCAGCGCGAAGTTTTGCGCTCGCCTGTCGAAAATGGGTGACCTACCCGCAGTGGGTCGTTTCGCGCTCGGCAGTCAGGGTTGCAAAGCTACCCTCCTTTTTTAATCTCGGTTTCCGGATCTGGTTTTCGAGATTTAATCTCAATAAAGGCTTTTGGTCTTTCTTTGCGGCAGATTTCTTCTTCGATTTCGGGATGTTTATTTTCTTCGTTCTCTACAACCTCTATCTGGTGGATCGGGGCTTCAAAGAGAATGTCCTCGGTCTCATCGCGAGTGCCACCGCCACCGGGGGAGTCGTTGGCGCGATTCCGGCTGGGATGTTCGCGCACCGGTTCGGCCTTCGAAAGGCATTGTTTACCTGTTTAGCGCTGGTTCCTCTGATCTTTGCGTTGCGCTCGCTCGTCACCAGCGAAAATCTGCTGATTGCGCTCGCCTTCCTCGGTGGCGCGGTCATGACGATCTGGGCCGTGTGCATTTCTCCGGCCATCGCTCAGCTTACGAACGATCGAAGCAGGCCCATCGGATTCAGCACGCTATTTTCTTCCGGCATTGCCATCGGAATCTTCGGTGGCCAGGTGGGGGGCCGTCTTCCGGGTTGGGTTGGTTCGGTTACGTCGTCCGCCAACGCCGGAGACACAAAACAGATCGCGTTGCTGTTTGCGTGCGCGCTCACGGCCGTGGGTCTCTTGCCTCTCTCGAGGATCAAATTTTCAGCGGCGCCGCCGATGGAAAAGAAAATTTATCCCTCGGGGCGTTTCATCCGGCGTTATCTCGCGGTGATCGCGCTCTGGACTCTCGCTACCGATGCGTTCGATCCGTTTTTCAACGTCTACTTTTCGCAGCATCTTCATATGCCCGTGCAAGAAATAGGTTCTCTCTTTTCCTACGCCCAGCTCGCACAAGTAATCTGCATCATGGCCTCGCCGGTCGTATTCCAGAAGTTCGGCATGGTGGAAGGAATCGCGTACATGCAGATCGCGGCGGCGGTCGCTCTCGGCGTTCTTGCGACTTGTTCCCGCGCGCCCGCGGCTGCCCTTGTCTACGTCGGGTACATGGCTTTCCACTGGATGACTGAGCCCGGGATGATGCTGCTCCTGATGAATCGCGTCGCGCCCAACGAGCGCACTGGTGCATCTGCGTTGAACTTTCTTGTGATCAACATCGCAGGAGCCGTCGCTACGGCAGCCGCTGGCGCTGCATTTTCCAAGTTTGGATATCCGCCCGTGCTGGTCGTGACAAGCATCGGCGCCCTCGTGGCGGCTTTCGCTTTTAGGGCCATGCTCAGTGAGGACAACCGCGTTCCTCAGGCGACTTTGAGCTCGCGAATAACTTCTTAAAACCAAATACAGGGGAGCAACGTGACGACGACAGAATCTGGACTTTATTCCACGCTGGAGGCTCCTCCAGACTGGCCGCGCGATCCGCTTCACTATTTCGACGAGTTTCCTTTGCGGGCCAGATACTTTCCGCACG
>JAFAZL010000214.1 GCA_019239815.1 Acidobacteriota bacterium | reverse complement strand
TCAGAGCAGCGGCGCGAAGAAAAAGATTCCGATCGGCGTTTTCGACCCGGTGTACGACAACATGTCGCTGGATCAGATGCTCGACACGATGAGCGCGTTGGGGATGGAAGCGATCGAGGTTGGGACAGGAGGCTATCCGAACAATCCGCACTGCCCGCTGGATGATTTGATTGCAGATAAGGCGAAAGCCAAAGCGTGGCAGAAAAAGTTTGAGGACAAGGGCATTCGCATCATGACGCTGAGCTGTCATGGGAACGCCGTGCATCCCGACAAAGCGCACGCTGCGAAAGATGCGGAAACTTTCAAGAAGACGGTGCAGTTGGCGCAGATTCTTGATGTGAAGACGATTGTGACGTTTTCGGGATGCCCAGCGGGAACGCCGACGGATTCGCAGCCGAACTGGATCACGTATCGCTGGCCGCCCGAATACGGGCAGATGCTGGATTGGCAGTGGAAAGAAAAGATCATTCCGTATTGGAAGGAAGCGGCGAAATTCGCGCGCGACCACGGCATTCGCAGAATCGCGTTGGAGATGCATCCGAATTTTGTCGTCTACAATCCGCGGACACTAATGAAGTTGCGCGAAGCCGTGGGCGAAGAGATCGGCGCGAACAATGACTTGAGCCATTTGTTCTGGCAGCAATGCGATCCGGTGGAGGTGATTCGCTTCCTCGGCAAGCAGGGCGCGATTTATCACGCACACATGAAGGACACGGTCTTCTTTCCGGAAAATGTGGCGAAGTATGGCGTGCTGAATTTCGCTTCGGAGAAGGCGGATTTAGGGGAAGCGTCGGAGACGTTCCGCGCGGTTGGGTATGGTCATGGCGCGGGATTGTGGAAGGCGATTCTGCAGGCGTATATGGATATTGGGTACGAAGGCATGCTCAGCATTGAGAATGAGGATCCGATCCTGCCGGGGGCGGTGGGAGTCGAACGCGCTGTGTATGTGTTGAAGAATGTGCGCACGGAGATTCTCGCGGGCTGAGTGTCGTTGCGGGTTTGCTTTTCCCGGCCGAAAATTTTGCGGAGAGAGTTTGCGGTCGCGGTTCCGTAGTGCTAATTCTTTATTGAGGATGTTTGTGCACAAGGGAGCGGCTTGATGGCGCAAGTGATTCGTTCGCCGAAGACGTACGATGTGATCGTGATTGGTTCGGGTGCCGGCGGCGGCATGGCGGCGAAGATTTTGACCGAAGGCGGCATGAACGTCGCGCTGCTCGAGGCGGGCCCGGAAGTTCATCCGGAAAAAGACTACAAGATGTTTGTGTGGCCGTATGAATTGCCGCATCGCGGAATCGGTGTCGGCGGAAAGCAGGCCGAGAATTTCGGCGAGTTTCTGGCGCCGAATGGCGCGTGGGACATCGAAGGCGAGCCGTACACTTCGGCGCCGGGGTCGGATTTTCGGTGGTTTCGGTCGCGCATCGTTGGCGGACGCACGAATCACTGGGGGCGCATTGCGCTGCGATTTGCGCCGATTGATTTTCGGTCGTACACGCGCGACGGGCTGGGGTCGGATTGGCCGATTTCATACGACGACATCGCGCCGTACTACGACAAGGTTGAAGGTTACATCGGCGTGTTTGGCACGAAAGAAAATGTGTCGAGCGCGCCCGACGGCGTGTTCTTGCCGCCGCCGAAGCCGCGTTGCACTGAAATGATCGTCAAGAAGGCGTGCGACAAGCTCAACATCACTTGCATTCCGGCGCGCCTGGCGATCCTGACGAAGTCGGTGAATGGGCGATTGCCTTGTCACTATTGCGGCCAGTGCGGGCGCGGATGTACGACGGCTTCGAATTTCAGCTCGAGCCAGGTGCTGATTCCGCCGGCGTTGGCGACGGGCAAGCTGACGATGATCACGGGCGCGATGGCGCGCGAGATTTTGATGGGGCCGGATGGCAAGGCGACCGGCGTTTCGTACATCGATAAAGCGACGCGAACCGAAAAGCGCGTGAATGCGCGCGCGATCGTTGTGGCGGCCAGCGCGTGCGAGTCGGCACGGTTGTTGTTGAATTCGAAATCGGCGTCGTTCCCGGATGGGCTGGCGAATTCGTCGGGTACA
>JAFAZL010000106.1 GCA_019239815.1 Acidobacteriota bacterium | reverse complement strand
CGCAACATTAAGCTTGATGCGGTTCCGGCGAATCTTATGGAGCGCATCGAGGTATTCAAAACGCTTTCCGCCAGTCAGGACGCCGACGGTATCGGCGGCACCGTCAACCTGGTCACCAGAACCGCTGGAGACAAGGCCACCTACAATTTCGGCGGCCAAGGCGGATATACGCCGATTCAGGGCGGGCGAACGCTCGGTGGATTCGACGGCACCGTGGGAAAGCGCTTCGGCGAAAGCAAGAAACTCGGCGTGATTCTCGGAGGTACCTTCGATCGCAACAACCGGGGCATCGATGACCTAGAACCCGCGCAAGGTACGGGTACGGATCCCGCGAATGGCAAATCGATCGCGGTGGTTGGCACCGAAGATCTTCGATCTTATGCGTACTACCGCACGAGGTACGGTTTTGCAGGGGGCATCGACTACAATCTCAAACCCGGCACAAGCGTATACGTGAAGGGGCTTTTTTCTGATTTTCACGACTTCGGCGATACGCGCGTGTACACGCCGACCGCAGGGAACACGATCAAGTCGGTAAACGGCTCGCAGATCACTTTCGACAATGCCGCGGACTGCGCTGCAATCAATGCGGCCGATCCGACGGCGAATTGCTCGCCTGGAGGCTATGCCTACCGTCACTACATTCGCCGACCGGACCAGCAGGTCTATAGCTTCATGACGGGAGCGAGGCACGATCTTTCATCCAAGCTGATTGTCTACGAGTTTGCGGGTTCCAGGTCCCACAACATTGGCGGTCAGGATTTCCCGACCACGAACTTCGGCGGAAATAGTGCCGACCTTTCGTTGGATCAGAGCAATCCGTACCGGCCCAAGTTCGTCGCCCAGGACGGCTCGAGTCTGTATGAGCCGACACAGTACGTTGTGACGAACACCATTTTGCCCAGTTACCATGCAACTCAGGTGAATTTTCAAGGTGCGGCATCGGTGGCGCGACGCTATACCCTCGGCGGGCACTTCGGAACCTTCGAGGTGGGTTTGAAGATTCGCAACTCACACTCGACGCAGACCGAAAATGATCGAGTTTATGCCACAGCCGGTACCGGATCGTTTGGGCTGTCTCAAGTGCTGGGCACCTACACGAACCAAGGTTATTACGACGGTTCCTTCAGAATCGGCGGCCTTGGTTATGGGCCGACCTCCGATTACAGCAAAATTCAGCAAGCGATCTCGGCGGATCTGGCGAGCCCAACACCCACCCTCATTTTTGATCAGCTGGGAAGCATCCAGAAGTCGGAAGGCGCCTTCTACGACGCCAATGAGCGTGTCTCGGCCGGATACATCCAGAACGCGATTACCTTTGGGAAGTTTCGCTTGCAGGCGGGAGTGCGGTTTGATGAAACAAACACGGACTTCACCACCCATCACATCGACGCAACGGTGATCGATCCCAACGGCAATCCGTTGATTACGCCCTTCCACCAGAGTTCCAGCTACTTCAATGCGCTGCCCAGCGTTCAAGTGCAATACCAGCTTGAGAAAAATACGAACCTTCGTGCGAACTACAGCCTCGGCATCTCGCGCCCCAATATAGGCGACCTAGTTCCCACAAAGATCGTTGATCCGAACGCCAGTCCGAAGAGCGTCACTCTCGGCAATCCCGACTTGAAGCCAACCAAAGCGAACAACGTCGACGTTCTGGTGGAGCATTTCTTCCAACCGTTGGGTATTCTCCAAGCCGGGTTCTTTTTCAAGGAACTTTCCAACCCGATCTACCCGACTGTCACCCTACTCGTACCTCCGGATCCTAACGCCGGATTTAAACAATCGCAGTCTGTAAATGGACCGAATGCCCATATCGCTGGTTTCGAAGCGGCCTGGGAGCAACGTTTTTCATTCCTTCCCGGGCTGGCCAGCGGATTGGGCGTTTCGGCGAACTACAGCTACTCCAGTTCGCAAGTCACCTTCCCGGCAAATTTCTCTCCCGCGAATCTGGGCGGCCCAGGAAGGGTGGACCACCCAACGCTGCCTCGCGACGCTCCCAACACCTGGAACGTGGGTCTTACGTACGATAAAGCGCGCTTCTCAATGCGATTTGCCGTCAGCCACAACGATGCGAATCTCTTTGCCTTCAACTACGCGCACACCGACGTGGCGACCGACAAGGACCCGATCTTGGGACTGAAAGGCCCGACTGGCGACGTTTACCTGTACGCTCACACCCAGTTTGATGTACAGGGGAGTTACCGTCTCTACAAAGGGCTTAGTTTCTTTGCCTACGGTCTGAACCTGAGCAACGAAGTTTTTGGATTTTATCAGGGCAGCCCGATTTACCCGATCCAGCGCGAGTACTACCATCCGACAGTGGCGTTCGGCATGCGCTGGTCGTCGTCGTCCGAGTAGAGTCACAAAGTAGGAGAGAAGATGAGCGTCTGCGCAGTTGGGGCTAAAGCGCCGTTTCTGAATCTAGCCTGGGTGGTCGTCGCCGAATTCATCAGGAGGAGATCGATATGAATCGTTTTGGGTTTGGTCGTCTGATCCTGTGTCTAACGCTGCTAATGCTCTCCAATCTGGCGATCGCTCGCGCACCGAAGAGCGGCTACCACCTGCTGAAGAAACATAGTTTCGAGCCCGCCGCAGGCAGTACCCGGGAATACTTCGACTACATCACTGTCGATTCGGGAGCGCGGCGTGTCTATTTGTCGCACGGCACCGAAGTCATCGTGCTCGATGCCGATACCGGTAGCGTGGTGAGCCATATCACCGGCTTCAAGCAGGACCACGGAGTAGCGATTGCCACCGAGTTGGATCGCGGCTTCATCACCGACGGAGAAGAAGGCAAGGTGATGATTTTCGACCTTAAAACTCTCAAGGTAATTGGCGAAGCGAAAGCCGACAAGGACGCGGACAGTATCGTTTACGACCCGGCTTCCGGACGCGTTTTCTGCATGAATGGCGATCCGCACAGCTCGACCGTAATTGATGCCAAATCCGGAGATGCGGTCGGAACGATCGACTTAGGTGGAGGTCCGGAGTTCGCTGTTGCCGATGGTAAGGGAACGGTTTTCGTCAATATCGAGGACAAGAACGAAGTCGTAGCGATTGATTCCAGCACGCTCAAGATCAAGTCACGTTGGCCCTTGGCCCCGGCTGGCACTCCCACAGCTCTTGCGCTTGACGGAGAACACCGGCGGCTGTTCAGCGCAGGTCGCAATCCTCAAGTGTTTGTGGTCTTGGACGCTGACAGTGGCAAGGTCATCCAATCGTTCCCAATCACTGCAGGGGTTGATGCGGCCATCTTCGAACCAGAAACTGGGAATGTCTTCGTCTCCACGCGTGAGGGAGTCGTGCACATCTTTCATGAAGACTCTCCAGACAAATTCAGCGCAGTTGGCACGGTAAAAACGGAATTTGGTGCAAAAACGATGGGTCTTGATACCAAAACGCATAACATTTTCGTCGACACTGTAGATTTTGGGCCGGCACCTGCGATTACCGCTGACCATCCCCATCCGCAACCGACCCCCCTCATGGGAACTTTTCACATGTTAGTTTACGGTCGGTAGGAAGAAGCGCAGAGAGCCAGTCCTCCGCTTGATCCCTCTGATCGCTGTCCCTATGTCCACAATGCCGTTTTGACACGACTTGCTGGCTTCACTGAAGGACCTCTAACCTAGCGTCCACGCTCCCGGCGCTGCGCGATCGCGGTGAGCCGTTCCAGGATCACTTGCACGACGATCGGCGCGACCGGATGAAGGCCTTCGTCGGCGATGAACCCGAAACCAAAAGCATCACGTCTC
>JAFAZL010000050.1 GCA_019239815.1 Acidobacteriota bacterium | reverse complement strand
CGCCCGCCTACGCCGCGAAGTGGAACCTGTCGAGCAGCGCACCTTCGCGCGCTTCACCACGCGATGGCAGGGAGTCGCCACGCGCCGCCGCGGCCTGGATGCACTTCTCGACGCCGTCGAAAATCTTCAAGGCGCCGCTCTCCTCGTCTCCGAACTCGAGCGTGAAATTCTTCCCGCCCGCATCGCCGACTACCGCAACGCCGATCTCGACGCCGTCATGGCCGCCGGCGAAGTCGTCTGGGTCGGCCTCGAACAAGTCGGCGATCGCGACGGCCGCGTCTCCCTCTATCTCACCGAATCTCTTCCCGCTCTGCTCGCTCCCGCCGAACTGCAGACCGACGCGCCACAGCTCTCCGACAAATCCCAAAAAATTCTCGAAATCCTCCAACGCCAAGGCGCCTCATTTTTTGCCGGCATTCACAACGCCCTCGGTGGCGGCTATCCCGGCGAAGTCCGCGAAGCCCTCTGGCAACTCGTTTGGGCCGGCAAAATCACCAACGACACTTTCTTCCCTCTGCGCGATCTGCTCCGCCCCAGCGATCCCAAACAAGAACGCGAACATCGCCGCGAAATCGCCCAAGGTCCGCCAGGCTCGCCCGAATATCTCCGCCAACTCCGCTCGCGCAAATCCATCGGCGGGCCCGCGCACGGCCGCTGGTCGCTTGTCGCCGCACACCGACAGCAACCCATCGGCGTCACCCAATGGAGTGCCAACATCGCGCAACAACTTCTTACACGCCACGGAATCGTCATGCGCGAAACTGCCATCGCCGAAAATATCCCCCGAGGCTACAACACGATTTATCCCGCTCTGAAAACTCTGGAAGAAAGCGGCATCATCCGCCGCGGCATGTTCGTCGCCGGTATGGGCGCCGCCCAATTCGCCGCCACCTCCGCCGTGGACATGCTCCGCAGCCTGCGTATGGAACCGCCGAAGCCCGAAACAATTTTCCTCGCCGCCAGCGATCCCGCAAATCCCTACGGCACCCTTCTCCCGTGGCCGCGCGGCGAAAATGGCGAAAATGATTCGCCCGTCGCGACTCATTCGAATGATGCAGCAACAAACAATCCTAACGTCTCACCAGAATCTCGAGCGAAACAATCCACGAAATCTGCTGCTGCGAAATCTCCAGACGCATCTCTGCGCACTCATGGCATGTCGCGTACGAAAGGCGCCGGCGTCATCCTCATCAACGGCGTCCTCGCCGCATTCCTCCGTCGCCGCAATCCCGCAATTCAAATCTTCCTCCCCGAAAACGAACCCGAGCGCACCCAATTCGCCCGCGAACTCGCCAAAAAACTCGCCGAACTCGCCATCCGCCGCCAAGGGCGCCGCTCCGGCCTCCTCATCGCCGACATCAACTCCGCCCCCGCCCGCGAACATTTCCTCTCCCGCTTCCTTGAAGAATCCGGCTTCACCCCCAGCGCCTTCGGCTATCAAATGCGCCGCATCACCCCCATAGTCCCGTCGCAAGAGGAATCCGCGCCCGACGAAAATCCCGACGCCGCCGACAACGACGACGACCTCCCCGAATCCGCATGACAACACACGATCAGCGCCCCAAAAACGATTGTCATCCTGAGCGTAGCGAAGGATCTCAGGCTGAAGCTGCGACGAAATTCTATCCGCCTCGTAGAACCCAACCCAACACTGTCATTCCGACCGGAGCGAGCCGACGCCTTTTCTTTCACGTTCGCTCCTGCGAACGTGTCGGCTTGCGCAGTGGAGGAATCTCTCTTCGATCGACCCGTCGAAGCGTTGAACGCCGAGCAGCGCTTCCCTTTCGACTTTCAACTGTCGACTGTCAACTTTCTTCCCATGCCTGAAGGCGACACAATCTTCCGCGCCGCACGCACGCTCCATCGCGCGCTCGCCAACCAAACCGTCACCGCCTTCGAATCCGTCCTCCCCAAACTCGAACGCGTCGAAGTCGACACGCCCATCACCGGCCGCACCATCGAAAAAGTCGAAGCCAACGGCAAATGGCTCCTCATCCATTTTTCCGGCGGCCTCATCCTTCTCACGCATATGCTCATGTCCGGCAGCTGGCACATCTACCGCCCCAACGAAAAATGGAAGCGCCATCGCTTCCACATGCGCATCGTCATTCACACAAAAAATATCGACGCCGTCGCCTTCAACGTCCCCATCGCCGAATTCCACACCGCCGACTCGCTCCGTCGTCGCCACGCCTTCAATCAACTCGGCCCCGACATCCTCGCCCCCGAATACAACGACGCCGAAATCCTCCGCCGCCTTCGAGCTCATCCCGACACCGAAATCGCGGAAGCCCTCTTAAGCCAATCGATCCTCGCCGGCATCGGCAACGTCTTCAAATCCGAACTCTGCTTCGCCTGCAACGTAAATCCCTTCCGCAAAGTTGCGAGCCTCAGCATCACCGAACTCACCTGCCTCGTCTCCACCGCCCGCAAATATCTCCAAGCCAACGTCACCGACAACTCCGGCGACCAGATCGTCACCCACACCGGACTCCGCCGCACCACCGGACGCGCCGATCGCGAAGAAAATCTCTGGGTTTACAAACGCCACAACGAACCCTGCCGCAAATGCGGCACCCCCATCCAACGCCGCAAACAAGCCCCCAGCGCCCGCACCACCTTCTGGTGCCCCACCTGCCAGCGACTTCCACTCGGATAAAATGATTTGTCATCCTGAGGCGTCCGAAGGGCGCCGAAGGATCTCAACTTCAGCCCTACTCCAATCCTATGCATCGACCGTCAATCGCAATCGCGCCCACCTGACTCATAGTGAACACCCTGCGTATCCCCCGCCGAGGCACGCCCACTCCTTGCTAACATCCTTCAAAACTCCACCAAAAGGGCGCCCCTCAAATGAAACGCTTCCTCTTCCTGACGCTCGCACTTCTTCTCTGCTCTTCATCCCCATTCGCGCAAGAAAAGCCCGTCAACGCCGACGAAATCCAGATCC
>JAFAZL010000015.1 GCA_019239815.1 Acidobacteriota bacterium | reverse complement strand
TATGCGACGTAACGTCCGTCGGCGCTGACGGCAGGCGTATCCTCGGCAGCTTCGGCACGCGGTGCAACACCCGGGCTTGCGCCGGCGGGATTGACAGTGAATGAGAGGCCGTTCGGACTCGTGCCGCCGCCACCGGAGTTTGGATTTTGTACGCCGCCATTTCCAGGGGCGGTGCCTGCCGCCGGCGGATTGTAGACGGTAACGATGGCGGTGACAGCGGCTGTGGTGGAATTGACGAGAAGGGAGGAATCGACGGTCGCCTGAATTTGCGTTGACGTGATATTGAGGATTGGCAGCGAAGTTTGCGTGGGGCCAAGATTGAAGCGAACTTGGGAGGCTTGGGTAGGATCCGAATTCGAAATGAAGTTGGAGCCGTTCACAGTGAGCGTGAAGGATGCACCGCCGGCGGCGGCTGAAGTGGGCGACATGGAAGTGACGGATGGGACGGGGTTGGCGGGAGGATTGACGAGGAATGTGACTACGTTGGAAAGACCATTGGTGCCGGCACCGGAGTGGGGACTGAGCGTCTGGATATAGGCGGTGCCCGGTTTGGCGATGAGATCGGCAGAAACGGTTGCGGTTAGGACACTGGCGCTGACGACTGTCGTGGGGATGGTTTTACCGTTCCACTGCACGACGCTTTGAGCGACATAGCCAGTGCCACTCGCGCCGGCAGTGACCGTGAGCGTGAACGCGGCTCCGCCGGCGTTGGCTTGCGAGGGAGCAATAAAAGCAGTAGCTACGCCAGTCGGTACCTGAAAGGTGTTGCCGTAATCGTTGCAGCCGGAGACGGCGAAAAGCGAAGCGATGAAGGCGGCAAGAAATGCAAATGCGGGAACTGCTTTGGCGCCGTGCGTAACCGACACCTTCATTTTGGCCGCGATATGCGGCGCGCCATCAAGCTTGGCGAACAACTTCATTGAAACTCCTTGAAAGTCTATAGCCGCGGATATCGCGCGGTGCTTCTACGCGGCGGACGCAACACCAGAATGCTTGCGGAGTGAGATGCGAGATTGCCGCCGAGCGTTGACCCGACACATACCGGTCTCGTGGCGCCATCCGACTGCCGCAGAAGCCGGGCTCGGCGCTGTTACCGCGACTGACGCGAAAAATGCGGGTCGAACAACTTTAGATGATTACATTGGGGTTGGGAGGAGGTCAACGTGGAAAGGTGGGCGGCGGCGCGACGGATGAGGTTGTGCCAAGACGCAGCGAGGGGCGGAGCAAGCCCCGCCCTACAAGACCTTGGTTAGTTGGCGCCGAGGGATTGCAGCGAGGTGTGGATTAGGGCTTGGACGCGGGTGTTGGATTCGGGGTCGGTGAGATGTTGGGCCGCGGCGGCACGATAAGCGGCGAGGGCTTGATCTTTGCGGCCGAGCTTGGCGAAAAGATCGCCGCGGATCAGATGGAAGATGGGATTGGTCGGATATTTTTGTTCGAGTGGCGCGGAGACTTCGAGAGCTTGTTCGTATTTCTGATCGTAGTTATGGAGGCTGATCGCGAGATAGAATCGGGCTTCGACCGGAGTTAGCGTGCCTTCGGAGATCGCGTGGTTGAGCTGGCGAATGCCGTCCGGTTTGCTGCCGCCGGGGATCCCCATGAAAAATCGGAGCATCTTCGCCATGGAGGAGAGAGTGTCGGCGTAATAGTTGTAGAGGCCGAGGCCGAAGTCGGCGTCGGCGAGATTGGGATTGAGCGCTTCGGCGCGGATCAGGCGCTCGCGGGCGCGGATCCCGTAGCGAGCGGCGGTGCGCGTTTCGTTGCGGAGTCCATACAGGCGGGCGAAAAGCGCGTCACCCATGCCGGCGTAGAAGTGCATATCGGCGGTGGAGGCGGTGTCGCCGGACGCGGCGATGTGGTGTTCGGAGAGCTGGATGATCTTAGAGGCGAGATCGAAGTAGTGCTGGTCTTCGGGGAGTTTGGCGCGGCGTCGAGGGTAAGACATGCCGTATTTGTATTCGGCGGAAGTGCACCAGATTTTCCAGCCGATGGCTTCGTCTTCGAGGAGGTAGCCGATGGGGTGGTCGGGGCGGTCTTGCTGGAGTTTGTGCGCGGAGTCGATGGCGGCGGTGAGGTCGCCGGAATAGATTTGGTCGAGGATGGATTGGGCGGCGGGAGTGACGTTGAGGGCTTGTGCGCCGCGCACATTCGATAAGCAGAGCGCGGCGCCAAGAAGAAAAGTGGCGCGGTGGAAGGTTCGGGCGAGCATCCGTCTACATATTGATGCAGTGAGGTGAAGGCGTCGAGCGCCATTAGGTGGGGCGGCGAGCATTTGCTATCCTCCGAGCGCGATGGGCTCGCAACAAAATGATGCGGCTGGAGCTGCGGGGAGTGGCTCGGGCGGTGCTGAAGCGCACGGCTCGGCAGGTGCGCCGGGGCCGGGTGAGAAGCGCGGCGGCGCGGAGCTTGAGCGCGGGCTGGGGCTGAAAGAAGCGGTTTCCCTCAACATGATCGAAATGGTCGGCGTCGGACCATTCGTCGTGATTCCACTGGTGATTAAGGCGATGGGCGGGCCGCAGTGCCTGCTCGCATGGGCGGCGGGAGCGTTGCTGGCGCTGCTCGATGGATTTGTATGGTCTGAGCTGGGCGCGGCGATGCCGCTGGCCGGCGGCAGCTATGTGTTCTTGCGCGAGGCGTACGGGCCGGGGCGCATGGGGCGGATGATGTCGTTCCTGTTTGTGTGGCAGACGCTGATTCAGGCGCCGCTGTCGCTGGCTTCGGGAGCGATTGGATTCTCGCAGTACGCGTCGTATTTGTATCCGCTTGGAAAATATGGAGCGAAGGCGGTGTCGGGCGCATTGGTGCTCGTGCTAGTCGTTTTGTTATATCGGCGAATTGCGTCGATCGGACGAATCTCGCTGTTTTTGTGGGCCGGTGTCATCGGGACGATTTTGTGGTTGATCTGGGGCGGTGTAACGCACTTCCAGCCAAAACTCGTCTTTACGTATGAGCCGGGGGCGTGGGATTTGTCGTGGCTGTTTTTTGCGACGCTGGGCTCGGCGACGGTGAATACGATTTACACGTATTGGGGCTACTACAACATTTGTCATCTGGGCGGCGAGATTCGCAATCCCGAGAAAAACATTCCGCGAGGAATTTTTCTTTCGATCATCGGGATTGCGGTGCTGTATCTGGTGATGCAGACGAGCATCTTGGGCGTGCTTCCCTGGCAACAAGCGCAGGACTCGCCATTCATCGTGAGCGCGTTCATCGAGAAGTTGTATGGCGGCGCCGCGGCGAAATTTGCGACGGCGATGATTCTGTGGATTGCGTTTGCGTCGCTTTTTTCGTCGCTGCTGGGATATTCGCGCGTGCCGTATTCGGCGGCGTTGGACGGAAATTTTTTCAGCGTGTTCGGGCGGGTGCATTCGAAGAAGCGATTTCCGCATGTGTCGCTGCTGTTTCTGGGTGCGCTGACGTTTGTATTTGCGCTGCTGTTTAAATTGAAGACGGTGATCGCGGCGGTGCTGGCGATGCGGCTGATCATTCAATTCATCGGGCAGGCGGTGGGAGTCGTGTTACTGCGGCGCCGTTGGCCGCCGGAAAAGCTGCCGTTTAAAATGTGGTTGTATCCGTTGCCGGTGATACTGACGATTTTGGGTTGGATCTGGCTTTTCCTGAGGACGGGGAAAGCTGTCTGGTGGGGGCTCTTCGTGATCATTCTGGGACTGACGATTTATCTGGTGAGATCGAAAGTGCGGCGGGAGTGGCCCTTTTTGCCGGTGGATGCTGAGGGCGCGCGATGACGGGCTTGCTGCGGGGTGGGTGGCTTCGCGTAGTTGTCGGCGCAACATTGGTCGCGGGTATCTTCGCCCTTTTGGCCGTGTACGGATTCAGACAGGCGCGAGTGCAGGCGCAGTTTTCTCCAGCGGCAGGGACCGGACCGGGGCTGCCGGAAACGGTCGAGGCGATCGACGTGGCGCGGGTGACGACGCGCATTCTATATATTGATGCGCATCCGGATGATGAATCGGCGGCGGTGCTGACGTATCTCGCCCGCGGGCTGCACGCGGATGTGGCGTTGCTTTCGCTGACGCGCGGTGAAGGCGGGCAGAACGATCTTGGGCCGGAGCAGAATCCACAGCTGGGATTAATTCGAACGCAGGAATTGCTAGCGGCGACGCGCGGATATGGCGTGCATTTATTTTTCACACGGGCGCACGATTTTGGATTTTCGAAGACTCCGGAAGAGACGGAGAAGATCTGGGGCGATCAGGTTCTGGAAGACATGGTGCGCGTCATCCGGACGTTTAAGCCGAATGTGGTGATCAACGGCTGGGGCAACGTGCACTTTGGGCATGGGCATCATCAGGCGTCGGGACTTTTAACGCCGAAAGCAGTCGCCGCCGCGGCCGACTCAAAAATGTTTCCGGAGTTGGAGCGCGATGGATTGAAGCCGTGGTCGGCAGGAACTGTGGGCGTGCCGATTCTGGATCTGGATCGCGGGTCGGAATCGCCACAAGGTTACTCGGTGCCGATCGGAGATATTTCACCGCTGTATGGGAAGTCGTATCGTGAAATTGGGCTCGATGGATTTGCGAATCACCGGACGCAGGGGATTTCGGCATTTCTTGGGTCGCCATTTCTGCGGCGGCCCGTGGGATTGGTTCCGGAGAAGGGATTCGAGTTTTCGAAGGGAATGCTGGATATGAGCCTAAGCGCACTGGCCGGAACTGATACGGGTCTGGGTTGCGGTGGCACGGCCGGTTATTGCGACGCGATCAAGAGAGCGGACGATACGCTATCGAACGCTAGGACTTCGGCGCTCAAGCTGGATTGGAAGGAGGCTTCGGCGCAAGTGGCGAAGGCGGGCACAGACATTGATGGCGTGTTGGCACAGGCCGGCAGCACGAACGAACTATTTCGCGATCAACTCGGATTCGTGAAGCGGCATATCAATCGTGCGCTCGAGCTGACTGCTGGCTTCGAACAGACGGCCGACGCCGATCGCTCCTACGTTGTAGCAAGCGAAGCATTCAAAGTGAACGTCAGACGGCGGTGCCGACCCGAGATTGCGTGCGACTTCCAGGAGCCTACGCTCGTGCTCCCCGACGATTCGAATCAAGCCGGAAAGGCAGATGCGAAAACTGGCGACGCTGAATTTTCGGTCACGCTAAGCGAGAAGCAATCGGAGAGAAAAGGATTTCAGGGAAATTTCCCAGAGCCGTCGCCGTTGATTGAGGCTTCGCAGGTCGTGACGATCGATGGCTACAAAATCGATGCGCTGCAATCGGTGACGCACGTCGAAGCGACCTCCACTCGCGTGGATCGCGTGCCGTTGCGGATGGTGCCGGCGTACACGTTGATGGTCGAGCCGAACCAAACTGTCGAAGTACTGGGCAAGAATGCCAAGCCATTTGACGTGTTGCTGCGCGTACATTCGTACGCGACGCAGGCGCACAAAATTTCCGCTGGAGTCGATGTTCCGCAGGGATGGAGCGTGAGCAAGCCTGCCGAGTTGGCATTTGAGGGAGCAACGGACAAATACGCGAAGGTCACGGTGACGCCTCCGCAGAAACTCACGGCCGGAAAAAGGAACCTGGTGGCGTACGCAAAGCTCGGCGATGAGAAATTTTCGACGTCTCTCGAGCCGCTGCCAACCTTGCCGACCCAACTCTGGAGCGAGCCCGCTCAGTGCGTGGTGCACGCGTTCGACATCAACGTTCCGGCGAACCTACGTGTTGGCTACATCACGGCAGAAAACGAGCCGGTGCCCGAAGCCATGGAGCGGCTCGGCATTCATGTCGAGATGCTGGAGCCGACGGCTTTGGCATTCGGCGATTTGTCGCGGTTCAACGCGATCGTCGTTGGGCTACGAGCCTATGAATTACGGCATGATTTGCCGGGTGCGAATCAGCGGCTGCTCGACT
Source organism: Acidobacteriota bacterium (assembly GCA_019239815.1). Next base: position 2,149 of record JAFAZL010000015.1, on the reverse strand, counting down.
ACGTTTCGAACGGCGGCACGCTTGTCGTTCAATACGAGCGTGACTTCGCGTGGGACCGCGCACAGTACGCGCCATATCCCGCGAAGATCGCACCACCTGCGGGAAGTCCGCTGCCACGCGTGACCGATGAGACTTCGCCCGTGAAATTTTTGAAGCCGGACGACCCGCTGCTGAACACTCCCAACAAGATCACGCAGGAAGACTTTAAAGGTTGGGTCCAGGAGCGCGGGCTCTATTTCTGGACGCAGTTCGCTTCGAAATACACGCCGCTGCTGGCAATGAATGATCCGGGCGAGCCGGATCAGAATGGTTCGCTGGTTTACACCAACTTCGGCAAAGGCGTTTACATCTACACGGGGATTGCGTTTTTCCGGCAGCTTCCTGAAGGCGTAGCGGGGGCATATCGGCTCTTCGTGAATCTGATCAGCGCAACACAACACCACTGACAACATCAGGAACACGCGCTTTAACGCATCATTGATTGCTGGGAAAATCGCCTCGCATCGAAAAATCTGACGCATGATCTGCGTGCTATTCTTTCGCGAGTGCCGTGATTTCCGCGGACGAGGAGTCGCTGATGGAGATTCGAATGCGCCCTGTGAACTGGTGCGCGCGCCGGGTTTTTGTCGCGCTGGGAATTTGCGTTTTGATATTCGTCGCGGGAGTAACGCAGGCGACCGCGCAACAGAAAGACAAGAAGAACAAGAACAACAGTCCGCTGCCGACGGCGACGACCAATGGACCCACGATCCCGCTCTCGGACGAACAGCAGATCGACTATCTGGTTTCGACAAACCTCGGCGCATGGCAGGTCGGCGACGTCGACAAGCTGCACGATACATATGCCGATGACGTCACGATCGTTCAGGGACCCTACCTGCCACCGGTGGTTGGCTGGAATACTTATTTGCCGCTATATCAACAGCAGCATGCCCGGATGCAACAGGTGCGCATGGATCGGGCGAATACGTTCATCAAGGTGAATGGGAATTGTGCTTGGGCGACGTTTCAGTGGGATTTTTCGGCGGTAGTCGATGGGCTGCCATCGGTGTCACAAGGGCATACGACGTTCGTCATGGACAAGCGCAACGGGAAGTGGGTCATTGCGCTGAACCACACTTCAGTGGCGGAGCAATCGGCGGCGAAACAACTCAGCGCTCCTGGGAGCACCCAGCCTCACTGACTTCCTTTGAATTCTTAATATTTTTGAGGACTAGGGGCGATACACTAGTCTCTCACGCCACTCTCGCAGGAGTTCTCGGAGGTGACGCCCGCATCGCGGTTCAACTCGCAAAAAATATGGCGGGACAAACTTCCAGCCAGCGGAAGACAAAATCAGTCTCGCCGCCAAACCGCGAATCGGTCTAGAAGCTCTTCAGACCTTCCCAGAGCCACATGCCGGCGGCTGTGGCCAGAAGAAGCGCAGCGATGACACCCGTCGCCATAATCGGCTTCGAAAGTGAGCCGATTTTTGCGACCAGCTCACGCTGCTCTCTGGCCATATGTTCGCTGGCAGAGTCGAGGAAAATTTGATCGTCTTCATGACTGGTGAGCAGGCTGCGCCAAATCAACAAACCGATGAAGACGGCGGTGACTGCTCCCCAAGCGACCAAAAGATACAGGACAGGCCCCGTTAGCGTCGATTCCATCGCATCCATGGAAACCTCCCGTTGGATCCGATCCGCGTGTTTGCCATGAGGGTGGAAACGGCAAACATGGGGGGTAATTCGCTACTCTGGGCGGAGTATAGCACCAAGTATTTGAGATTCAACTGCTTTGCATTCGAAAAGCAGCCGTTTTAGGTTCCGACAACATTTATGGTACTAGACGGTATATAGAGGCTCTTTATGGCGAATCGGGTGGCAGTAATTACAGGCGCAGCGCAAGGAATCGGCCGACGAACGGCCGAATTGCTAGCGGAGCGAGGGTACAACGTCGGGCTCAGCGATTTGAGATCGCCGACAGAGGCGATGAAGGCGGCCGCGGAACACGGTGTAGAAGCGGTGGAACTGATCGGCGACATCGCGGATGAAACGAAGGTGGGGCACTTCGCAACCAGGGTGGGAGACCGTTGGGGCCGCGTGGACGTTCTGGTGAACAACGCGGGCATCAGCATGATCGTGCCGGCGGAGAATTTAACGGGAGAGGA